>WFQS01000317.1 GCA_015486915.1 Desulfobacteraceae bacterium | reverse complement strand
TTCTGATACTGGGTATTATTATTACCTTTCATGCCATGATTGCAGCTGGCCTGATTTATGTAAGAGTGTAAAATCATGTTCCCTGGATGCCGGATTGATATTCCATCCATGTAAAAAAAACAAAGAATACGCCTTGACAAAACAAAAATGATGTAATAGGCCTTATGTCATGCAGAGTGGCATATAGATAGACACGATGTGCATGCACGGGGATACAGGGATGCAATACCCGGAATCAAAGATTATTTTCCCACAGAAATTTTAACCCCACTTTTTTTTATTTTTGTAAACCAGGCTTGTCCTTAACTTTTCAATAAAGCAGGTATATCCTGCACAATAAAAATTCAATTTAACTTAAGCTAAAACCTCTGCAGAACAGTTCATTTTATTCGAGTTCAGGAAAAATAAATATTCGGCCAGCACTCCATCTTACTTAACCGATTTTGGCTTTCATAATGGCATTTGTGCCTTACCCCTGAATCTCTGTAATAAAAAACAAAAAATTGAGGCAGACACATAGGTTGCGGGCATCGCTCGCTTTAGTATGCTTTTACAGTCCCAAATAAAGGAATATGAAATACTGGCCAGAATTTACATTATAAGGTCGAATATTTACCAGGAAAAGCCAAAAAAATTAAATATAAGGAGGTGATGCAATGGATTCAGATGTTGATGGAAAAAAGAAAAGTATTAAAAAAAAGAATCTCCCGGAAAAAGAAAAAAACGGGAAAATGATTGGCTGGATTTTTGGAATTGTGGTTGGTGTCGTCCTTACCTGTATTATTGTACTTGCTTCCGGATTTATGATTGAGACGACAAATACAGATCAATTCTGTATTTCATGTCATTATATGAAGCCTTTCAGAACAGCATGGACAAATGCTGTTCACGGTGGGAAAAATCATCAGGGCTTTGCTGCCCAGTGTGTTGACTGCCACCTGCCACATGGAAGTTTTGTTCAGTATTTTGCGACCAAGGCAAAGACCGGCACCCGCGATGTTATCCACAATTTTTATATTGACCCCTACACCTATGACTGGGCAGATGTCGCTGAAAAGCACAGACTGAAATTTACCTATGACAATGCATGCAGGCACTGTCATCATATCCTTCTGCCCCAGGGCCTTTCTGCAGGAGGCTTTATCGCCCACAGGGCTTATCTGCTGGGTGAGGTTAAAAAAAGGTGTGCCCAATGTCATCCACACGTCGGTCATAAAAATATGATGTTGGAAGTGACAAAATATCTTAAAGACACAAAACCGGTCAATTAACAAACTGCTGAACTGACGGTTTAAGTATCCGGGGAACTGACTTAAACCGGAAAAAAAATAACAATCAGGAAATATTAACGTTAATATCAAAAAAGGAGGATTTTATGAGACTTGCAATGACAAGGTTTGTTGTGGCTTCCCTTGCATTGAGCGTTTTATGTTTTTCCGGAATGGCTGCTGCACAGGCAAATTATCCGGATCTTGCAGGTAAAAAAACGTTTGAGATCAAGCGGGGGTTTAACAAGGATGCTTTAACCTGTATAGAGTGTCATGCAAAAAAAATGCCCGGAGTTGTGGAATCATGGAAGCAAAGCACCATGAGCCATGCAGGTGTTTCATGCTATGACTGTCATACAGTTGAAAAGTCATCACCAATGGCTACCCAGTGCAAGGGACTGGAAGGAACTGATATTTATATCTCTCCCATGGTCTCTTCAAAAACCTGCTCAAGATGTCACCCCCAGGAGGTAAAACAATTTTTAAAAAGCGGCCATGCAAAACTTGCAAGCTCGGTTGATGCTGATCCCAAAAGAGCAGCTTTACTAAAACTTGCTTATCAGTTTGAAGGCGCTGCATTCATGGACAATATCAACGTTGATGTCAAAGGCGCTTTAACTCCAAAGGGAATGCCGCCTTACAACCGTGCTTCAAGGGCATCGGGCTGTCAGATGTGCCACGGGACCCAGGTGGAAATGGGACCTGATCATAAACCCATTAAGGAAACCTGGCCCGGAGGAGTTGGGGAACGCTATCCCGATGGTTCCATAGGCAATTGCACCGTATGCCATACAAGACATAATTTTTCCATTGCAGAGGCAAGAAAACCTGAAGCATGTGCATCATGCCATCTTGGTCCGGATCATCCGGATATTGAAATCTATAATGAAAGTAAACACGGACAGATGTATCTTGCACATGGAAGTGAATGGAACTTTGACAGTCCGCCCGATGCATGGGAGCCGGGGGATTACACAGCACCGACATGTGCAACCTGTCACATGAGTGGAATCGGCGAGCTTACCACCACCCATAATATCAATGAAAGGCTTAAATGGGATCTCATGCACAAAAAAAGTGTCATCAGAACCGGGGTGCGCGGAGACGGAGAAAAGGGCGACAAACTCATGCAGAAGGTCTGTATAAACTGTCATGGAGCGACCCAAACCCAGGTACAGAGAAAGGTTCTTGACAATTCAGTTGCCCTGTACAATAAATACTGGGCAGGTGCCGTTAAAATGAAAGCAGATCTAAAGGCAAAGGGTCTTCTTAAAAAAGATAAATGGAGTGACGGGTTCCAGGAATTGATGTACTATCTGTGGCATCACACAGGCAGAAGGGCAAGACAGGGAAGTGCCATGAATGGACCTGATTATGCACACTGGCATGGTTTTTTCCAAATGTTTCAGGTGTATAAGGATATGCAGGCCATTTACAATTACAGGATTAAAAACAATAAAATTGAAGATTTAAGTCATGTAATGAGTTCAGGTCCGCTTTAAACCATAGTGAAGCTTTGTTTAAATCTATAATGCTTCCTGTTTAACTTCACATCCAGGCCCCTGATGCTGCCTTGCCGGTATCAGAGGCCTGTTTTTTTGCATTGTTTTAAAGGACAGGTTGAGAAGCGGAAAGTTTATATGAAAGAGCTCACTTTTGATAAAGTAACAACTGCCTTTTTATAATTGTCAAAATCTTTGATTTTTGAGGTGTTGTAACGCAGTTCAGATCGGCCTCATGGCCGTTATAAGAAAGATTAAGAAAACAAACGGGAAAATTCAAAAAAAAGTCAAACGGAGAAAAATACAGCATATGGGAGTTAATATACATATACGTGCCAGCCACCGCAGGCATACAAACGGTCTTCAAACTATACAGGTGC
>WFQS01000316.1 GCA_015486915.1 Desulfobacteraceae bacterium | reverse complement strand
GGTATCAAAATGACATTGGTATCGAAATTACAAAGGTTGTCCCCTTGCCCTTTATGCTCTCAATATGAATTGTTCCGTTATGACTTTCAATAATTTTGTATACAATGGCAAGTCCAAGCCCTGTTCCCTGTTTTTTAGTGGTAAAATACGGATTAAAAATACTTTCCTGATTTTCAGGAGAAATTCCTGTTCCTGTATCGCAGATTTTCAGGATCAGGGCATCTTTTTTTACGCCGGCCTTAATGGTCAGATCGCCGCCATCCTCCATGGCCTGGATGGCATTTATGTAAAGGTTCAACAAAACCTGGATGAAACGGTCAGGGTCAATTTTCAATACAGGCAGAGGTTGATCAAACTCTTTAATTAGGTTAACACCGGCATCTGCAGCCTCATGCTTTATAATCCTCAATGAGTTTGCGATCAATTGTTCCACATCCGTTTCTTTTAATTTCAACTCGGCAGGCTTTGCAAATTCCAGCAGTTCCGATATAACCCTGTCAACCCTGTCAACCTCCTCTGCCATTATATTTGCAGCTTTTCTGTTTTCACTTTCCTTTTCAAACAGAGAAGCAAAAAAAGTAGCGTAACCTTTAATTGAGCTTAAAGGGTTCCTTACTTCATGGGCAATACCGGCTGCAAGTGATCCGAGAGCTGCAAGCTTTTCCTTTCTCTGCATTTTTATTTCCAGCTCCTTAAGCTCGCTTAAATCCTTTAAAATAAAAACAAAACCAAGTGCATTATCCTTTTCATCTATAATATCTGTAACACTTACCAGTACAGGCAATGTTTTTTTATCAGCTGTTTCAAGAAAAAGCTCTTTTTCTGCAACGGATTCTTCCATAGTAATTTTTTTACGCAATTGCCATATCCCATCTGGAAGAAGATCTTCTGCATTTTCCTTTCCTGCATCGGCAAAGCATTCGGCAAGAAGAAAACAGGCTGCATCATTAATATAGTTTACATTGGAATCTTTATCCACAACAACTATCCCCATGGGAAGGCTTTTGATTGTCTCCGATGCAAAGGCCCTTGTATCCAGCAGCAGTTTACGGGAAGCAAAATAATTTTGAGCCCAGAACATGGAAATTAAACCTGCCATGCCGAGGAAAAAAACAACAGCCACCATAATACCACTGTTGTGTATATCCTGGAGTCTTGCCGCTTCAAACGGTTTTATATCCATACCAATAAAAATCACAGGACGATTTTCAGGATTCATCGCCATAACTGCAGGCAGTTTTTTCATCCAGCCGGGATAGCAGCGCATGGAGCACCTCATCTGCATCTGCATCTGCATCTGATTCTGATTCTGTTTCTGATCCTGTTTCTGATCCTGTTTCTGATCCTGTTTCTGATCCTGTTTCTGCTTTTTGCTCCCCACCCTGTTCATCATCATTTTTCCGGAGCAGCCGATAAAGTGTTTTAAATTGGGAAGGAAAATTTTATAAACCTCGAAATAGCTTGTGTGATCTTTTCCATGGACAATTTTCCAGTGAGGTTTGTCAAGAGCAATAAAATCTTTCTTTAAATCCGGGTCTGTAAATTGTTTTCCAATCATTTTACTGTTGCTGTGGGCAAGTATTTTCCCGGTTTTATCAACGATGATAATATAGGAAATATCCGGTTGGGATGCCGTTTGTTCGATAAGCGTCTGCAGGTTGGTTCCCCCGCCCATCATGCCCATCATCCCGGTTCTGGCACCTGCTTCAAAGGAGCGGATCAAAGCTGCTCCTTTTTGTTCTAACAGAGTTCCCATATATTTTTTTTCACGGTTGTAATTTAGCACAGCCTGGCAGACAACCACTGACATAAGCACAATACTGATACCTATGATCATCCATGGAGAAATAAATGGCCTGAAATATTTTCTTTTACTGGTGCGCATATCATTATCCAATATCAGCGGTTAAAAATTAACCGGGTAAAATTTAAATACTATTTAATAATTAATCACTCAAACACTTTGTTCACAAAACAGAAACAGCAGAAAAAGGCAAGAAATTTTAACAAAAATATCATAATTTCCGCCTGAAGTACAAAAAAACACCTGCTTTTTTTTAAAATGCACTCTGTTTTATCTTCCATACTGTACTGTGTCTGCATCACTTTTACGATGAAATATGTTCATTAAAATAAGAAAGGTGTCAGGCTGCAGAAATCATAGTTATTTTAAATCAATTACGGTCTTTCACCTCCATGGCACAGACCTTGCTCTATTAAGTAGCAAATGAGACGAAAACCTCTGTAGCGTGAGTGATAATCGATCATTCTCAACCAGATTTTTACTCAACCGGATTTTCGACAGGTTAACAGAAAACAAAAGTAAAAGAAAATAATCCGATTAAGATCGGAGATGAAATAAATTGTAACTGAAAAATGCAAAAGAGGGTCTATTATGAAACGACGTACCTTTTTAAAACGCAGTCTGACAGCACTTGCAATTGCCGGAGCAGGAACCGGAAGTTTATTTCTTCCCGGAAAACACATGAACAGGAGCGCAAAGATACCGTGTTGATCATGCCCGGTGAAACAGTAAGGATAATCAGCAGGTTTAGAGATTACACAGGTGTTTATATGTACCACTGTCATCTGCTGGAGCATGAAGATAACGGCATGATGGGGCAGTTTGAAGTTATCACTTAAAAAGGCATACAAAGGGTTTGCCTTTATTATTAATACCCGCAAGGGAAAAAAACGGAGGTTGGACAATGAAAAAGGAATTAATAAGAACAATAGCAGCATCAGTTATGGCAATGGGTTTTTTTACAGGTATCGCTTTTGCACATGCAGGCCACACAGCACCGGCACAACAGCAGACATATAACCGGAACATGATGGGCAATGGAGGTATGTATCAGGGCGGTATGATGAATGGCGGAATGATGGGTGGAGGAATGATGAATGGTGGTATGATGAGCGGCTATCACAACGGTAATATGTGGGGTGGCATGGGCTGCGACGGAATGATGGGCGGAGCCATGATGAACAGAATGACACCGGCTATGCAGCAAAAGTTCATGGATCAGACCACGAATCTGCGCAAACAGATGATGGATCTGCGCTTTGCATACAGAAATGCCATGTATAATAATAACACAACCCCCGAGGATCTGGCGAAAATAGAAAAACAGATGCTGGATGTACGGGCAAAAATGATGGACAAAATGGAAAAACTGCAGACCAAATAAAAACGGAATACAAAAAGTACAAAAGTCGTTACCTTTAAAAATCGGTACCATTTAAGAACAGGTACCATTTAAGGATCGAAGAGCCCCGGGGTTTTATAATCCCCGGGCTCCCACAACACATAGCACGCTGCTTCGCATGGCTCACTCATTGCTGTATTAAATAATGCAAGCGGATTTTTTATGACTTTGCCTTGACAATGAAAAATACAGGAGGAGATCCCATGACAACACAACATAACCATGAAATGTCCACACAGCACTCCCATGATATGCATGAACATCATGCCCATGCGACACCTGCAGCACCTGTAACACCTGGAGAAACATCTTATTATACCTGCCCGATGCACCCTGAGGTGAAACAGCAGGAACCCGGGGCATGCCCGAAATGCGGCATGGCACTGGAACAAGTGGGAGCAGGCCTTGATGAGGATGAAGAAAATCCTGAATATGCCTATATGCTGAAGCGCTTTATATTCGGCTCCATTTTAACCGTACCGCTTGTAATTATTGCCATGCGGGATATGCTGCCCGGCGGTCATCTGTTAGAGCAGCTTTTTTCCAGCACAACATTGAACTGGCTTGAACTTATCCTCTCAACACCTGTGGTGATCTGGGCAGGATGGCCTTTTTATGTCCGCGGCGTTCAGTCCATTATAAATAAAAGTCTGAATATGTTCACATTGATCGGCCTTGGTGTTTCAGTGACATTTGCATATTCTATCATTGCCGTACTTTTACCTGAAATTTTTCCGGATACCATGCGAAGTGCCGACGGATCGGTTGGGGTTTATTTTGAGGCAGCTGCAGTTATTGTGACACTTATACTTCTCGGTCAGGTGATGGAGTTAAGGGCAAGGAGCCAGACCGGTGCCGCAATTAAATCTCTTCTCGGACTATCCCCGAAAACAGCGAGAAAAATCAACAAAGACGGTACGGAAGAAGACATCCCCTTAAAAGAGGTTGTGCCCGGTGACACGTTAAGGATAAGGCCCGGCGAAAAAGTACCGGTGGACGGTGTTGTTTTAAGCGGCACCAGCTCTGTGGATGAATCCATGATCTCAGGAGAACCCCTTCCGGTATCCAAAAAAGAAGGGGACAGGGTGATCGGTGCCACGGTGAACACAACAGGTGCCCTCACCATGAAGGCTGACAAGGTCGGCAGTGATACCCTGCTTGCCCGTATAGTTCAGATGGTGGCCGAAGCCCAGCGCAGCCGGGCTCCGATTCAGAAACTCGCAGATATGGTAGCAGGATATTTTGTACCTGTGGTTATAAGTATTTCCATGGCAGCCTTTGTTATATGGTAT
>WFQS01000315.1 GCA_015486915.1 Desulfobacteraceae bacterium | reverse complement strand
TCTATACTGTTTTTCAGCGGCGGATAAAAATGCCCGAACATAAGAAAGCATGTGACCCTTAAAAGGGTTGCGCTGAAGGTAAGGACAAAATACAGTACACCTGCAAAACCTGTCAAAGGAATAACAATAAACAGGGTTGTTGGCAGATGCAGAAAAAAAGCAGGAAGCTGGTTTACAAAATTTGTAAGAAAAACCTGAATTTTTGAAATTTTTTTATCCTTATAAAAATCAAGCAGCATTGCATTGGCAGCAGTACCTGAAACAAATGCAGTCGTAAAAGCCGCACTGCATCTGTCCCCGAGATTGGAAAATCTGAAAAACGGCCTTGCAACAACGGAAAGCTGTTTTGTCCAGCCCGTGGATTCAATAATCTGGCCTGCGGCAAGGCCAAGGGTTATAAATGCCATGAGCCTTGAAAGGGGAAATATGAGTTTTTTCACGGCGTAATTAAAACTCATTGTTTCAGAGTGCATCATGCCAAACCCAAGAATTGCAAGGGATAACAAAACGGAAAAACAAAGATTAATATATTTTACTTTTTTTTTTATTTTTTTCATTTTTATAAAATTTTATGCCTTATGTGCAGAAAATATCCACAGATAAAATTATCAGAAAAGACACACATGGGCCATTATGAATTTCACCTGCCTGCAAGGATTAATGTCCAGTAATCAGGATCTTTGGTTTCGAGCTCATCGAGATTTTCTGTAATTTTTTCGTCTTTGCGTCCACATCTTGAAACAGCCACACTGTCATCATAAAATCCGGTTTCCCTTAACGCTGCATTAATACCTTTTATGTTTTTATAGGCTTTCATCATGACAAGATTCTTAGTATTTTCAGCAATTTTTTTCAGGTTATCTCCGCCATATGCCCCGGATGTTATAAGAAGGGATTCCTCTGCTTCAACAAGTATTCTGTTAAGCCTTGCAGCTGCAGCATGGAAAGAAGTTATACCAGGGATTGTTTCAATGTCTGCTTCGGGCATTACTTTTTTCAGACTTCTTAAAATATAACCAAAGGTTGAATAAGTGGTGGGATCACCAAGGGTTAAAAAAACGGCATTTTTACCCTGTTTAAGGATATCTGCAATTTCAAGGGCATTTTTATTCCAGCCTGTCTCCATGACATCTTTATCATTTGTCATGGGAAAAGACAAAGATCTTATAACCGCTGATTTTGAAATATGGGGACGCGCAGTTTCAAGGGCCACGCTGTACTTGTTTTTTGTTGAGGCAGCAGTAAAAATCACATCAGCCTCATTGATTACCCTGACGGCTTTTATGGTAAGAAGTTCGGGATCACCGGGACCTACTCCCGTACCGAAGAGTTTTCCATATTTAATCATTGTATTTTTATCCTTTAAAATAAACCTGTTTTGCACCAACATACCTGTTAAATTCCACCTTTGATTCCACGTGAAACACATTCATCACAGTCTCTTCTGTCATAACATCCATTGTTTTTCCTGAAGTCACAATCCTGCCGTCTTTCATAAAAATTAAATAATCCGACCACATGGAAGCAAAATTTATATCATGAAAAACGGAAATTATCGTCTTATTTTTTAATTTGACCTGATTTTTAACAATATTAAGGAGGCTTAAACTGTGACTGATATCCATACTGGAAAAAGCCTCGTCAAGCAGCAACAGGGGAGTGTCCTGGCACATTGCCCTTGCAAAAACGCATCTCTGGCGCTCTCCTCCGCTTAATTCGGTTATTTTCCTGTTTTTGAATTTTTCCACTCCTGTTTCTGCCATTATCTCTTCAACAATTTTTATATCTTCTGCGCCAGGGCTTGAAAATCTGGAAATATAAGGATGCCTGCCCATCATTATTGTTTCTTTCACTGTAAAGGGAAAATTTATATCATAATCCTGGGAGACAAGGGCTATTTCTCTGGCAATGTCCCTGCGCGAAAAATCAGATATTTTTCTTCCTTTAAGTTTTATAAAGCCTGTTTCAGGAATCAGATGACGTATAAAAAGATCTAACAGGGTTGTTTTCCCGCATCCATTCGGGCCAAGAATTGAGTAAAATTTACCTTTTTCAAAATCAAGATTGATATTTTTCAACACTTTTATATCATCATAGGAAAAACAAAGATTGCAGGCTGAAATTTCCATTGGCTGTTCCCGTTAATTATCCATTTCCAAGCTGATGTTTTTTAAATATCCAGCAGAAAACAGGACCGCCGATAAGAGCCGTTAAAACACCAATGGGGATTTCGTGGGGAAGTACAGCCCTTGTTATGGTGTCTGCAATCAATAAAAGGCCTGCCCCTGCAATCATGGATATTGGAATGAGTTTTCTGTTATCGGGTCCTGTAACAAGTCTTACCATATGGGGGACAAGAAGACCTACAAAACCAATGATCCCGGAAACAGAAACAGAAATTGCAGCAAGGAGTGACCCTGCCACAAGCAGTATCAATGTCACGGCTTTTGTATTGACTCCAAGGCTTGATGCCGATCTTTCACCAAGGGAAATAAGGTTGAGATCCCTTGCAAAAAAAAGGGTTGTAACAAATCCTGCTGCAAGGAAAACAAGGATCAGGCACGCATCAAACCATGTCCTTGATGCAAAACTGCCCATGAGCCAGAAAATCATAATGGAAACCTGCTCGTCTGCAGTGTATTTTAAAAAACTTATACCCGCAGAAAGTATGGCACCGACTATGATTCCTGATAATATAAGATTGTTGGAAGAAAGTTTTCCAAATGAACTTTTTCCTGAAGAAGAAAAAAATATAACAAAAAAAAGAGTGGAGCATGCCCCTGTAAAAGCAAAAAGCGGCACAGAAACCATTGCCATGCCGAAATTTAAGAAAATTGCAATACATGCCCCAAATGCAGCACCAGCTGAAATACCAAGAGTATATGGATCTGCAAGGGGATTTAAAAGTATGCCCTGAAAAATTGCACCGGATACAGAAAGAGCCCCTCCCACTGCAGCACAGGTTATTATCCTTGGAAGTCTGACTTCCATGACAACAAGCCTTAAAGTCTGGTCAATGTTTTTCAAAAACTCTTTTTTGTCTGTAATTTCAGCAAAAACTATTTTCAGTATCTCAGTAAAGCTGATTTTAACATACCCCATGCCCGAAGAGACAAGTATCAGCAAAACAAGAAAAAAAGAGGACAGGATCACCAGAAACCCTGTCCTCTTTTTTGATATGGCTTTTTTAACCGGTATACTCATCTTATGATGCCATATCCCCGAAATGATGCCCGAAAAAATAGCCTGTTCTGTTATGTAAAAAAACAAAACAGCTTTTTTTCTGAAAATCACTTCCTGTGCGCATTAAACAATTTCCTTTTCTTTCAAGCATCTGCGGGGTTTTTATATATGAAACTCCTGTAAAGTACTTTGAATTATAAGAGTTTCATTGTTCGTTGTGAGGCCGTTAATAGTCTCCAGATCGGCCTCATGGCCGTTACAAGGCACAAAGATCACAAAATAAGAACACCATTAAATAAAAAAAACCCCACATCGCAAAAATATCCGATATGGGGATTCCGTATTTATCCTCAATAATTTGTTGATCCGGCCCAACCGCGCAGGCATAAGAAAAGATCATAATTTCCAGGCAGGTTTTCTGACTCCCGACTCAATTTACTTCCCGCGTCTTCCCGTTTTTTTTGATACCAGCAGAAAAACTTTTTATCTGCTGAAAAACAGTGACATGAAACAGGTTTCATCCTCGGTTACAGCGGCGGGTCCGTTCCTGATTTTCACAGGATTCCCTTTTAACTGCAAAAAGCACCTGAAGTTTTAATATCTAAAGTATTTTTCTATAAATGTCAAACTAAATTTTATTTTTAGTTGATTTGAAAGGCTGTTACAGAACCCTGATTTTCCGCATTTTTCAGGTTGTAACTTATTTATTTTACAGGCTCAAAATTCTGAAAGCTATGGTTCCGAGCAGCCTGTTAAGACCCGGATTTCAGATTAAAATCTTAAACCGAATTCACTTGCAAAATAGTATCTTGAATCCTTTGGAGTACCCTGATTATTGGCAAAACTGCCATCGGCACTGATATATGCACCTTCTATTCTGAAATATGCTGAATCTGAAAAATTATAGGTCGGTGTAAATGTCACTGCAAAAATATTGTCTGCTTTTATGCTGTCCGTGTATATTTTACTGTCTCCCTGATTAATGTATTCAATTCTCAAAGGTAACTCCACATGTTCGGACACTTTGGGGCAGATGTAAAGGGATGCGCCAATGGAATCCTGGTCGTTGTTATCATATTTATCCCATTTATTGTTCCATCTCCAGTAATCTGCATTAAAGGCCATATATACATTGCCTATTGTCTTCTCAAGAACAAGGCCAAGCAGTTTTCTCATATTGTTAACATTGTAATAATACACCGTATAATCCGTATCCATCACCGACCCGCTTATACCTGCCTCCCAGGAATTACCGGGACTGCCCTTAAAAGTGCCGTCATCAATAGTATATTCCTCATCATCTTTCCTGTCTTCATAGAATCCTGCATACACGTCAAACAGCCCGTTAACGGAAAAGGTTGCCCTGGTTCCATAGGCATTATAGGGCTGCTGGGATGCAAGTGCTCCAACGGTCATATTTTTATTATCATAAGTACAAGTGTCTTCATAACCTGCATTGGGTGCAAGCAGGCCCGCTTCAAGGCTTATATTCTTGTTTGGAGTAAATGTAAATTCAACACATTCAAAATCCATGGTAGGCTGTGTATCAGCATCACTTGGAGCATCAAAAAGAGAGGGTGTTGTCGTGCCTCCATAGGTGCCTGAAAAACTTACGGGAAGATTTTCAGGATTATAATCAAAACCCACAATGAAATTTGTAATAAGGAACTTGTCATTGGAAACATCTTTTCCAGCAGCATCCGTACCGGAATTTGTTGCATACAGATACCCTGTACTTGCCCCGATGTTTAAATTCAGATTCTTTAACCCTGTTTTCACAGTATTTTTAATAGTAGTCGCTTTGGTTATTCCCGATACTTCACCCTGTTCACCCTTCTGATCTGTTTTAACCTGTTTTCTATCTGCAACTTTATTTTCCAGTTCAGCAAGTCTTTGCTGCAGTATTTTAATCTGCTGCATCAATTCCTCATTGG
>WFQS01000314.1 GCA_015486915.1 Desulfobacteraceae bacterium | reverse complement strand
GAACAGAAATAGCGCAGAATTCCGGCCCATGTACAAGGCGCATTAAAGGTTGCATACTCAACGTATTCGGCCTTTGATGCAACGAAGTAGATGGGCCGGAAGACAAGCAATTTCGTTCAACTTATAAAATTTTCGATCCTTATATAAGGATCTTTTCAATATATTAAAATTTGAGGGTTCATCTTCGATTTTAGAGAAGATAAATTAGTATCGATATGCTTTTACTGACAACTGACAACTCATATTAACGACTTTCTTGTTTTTTTGACAGAAACTGAGAAATCAGGCACTAATAAGGGGTGAAAATAAATGAGCAGGGGACTTAAATTTAAACCGAGAATTTTAGGTTTTGTATGCCACTGGTGAGCATATGGAGCTGCTGACCTGGCTGGAGTTTCCAGACTGCAATACACAAGTGAAATCAGGCTTATCCGTGTCATGTGTTCGGGCAGGGTTGACCTGGAATTTGTACTCAGGGCCTTATCAAACGGATCCGACGGGGTTTTTATCGGAGGGTGCCGGCTTAATGAATGCAATTATATTACCCATGGAAATTATCATGCGTTAAACATGGTGCTTTTATGTAAAAAAATAATGGAACATATTGGGCTTAATCCTGACAGGTTGAGAATAGAATTCATGTCTTCCGGTGATGGTATCCGTTTTGCTGAAATAATCGATGATTTCACAGGACAGGTTAAAGAGATGGGCCCCCTTGGTATTGGTGAAAATCTTGACAAAGATCAGGTAAAATCAAAAATTGATGAGATAAGAAAACTCATACCATATATAAAAATGGCAAAAAGGGATAAACTGGAACAGCGCTTTGATACCCTTAAAGAGTATGAAAATCTTTACACAAATGAAGAAATTGAGCAGTTATTAAAAGATGTGCCCTCATATTATATAGATCCTGATAAATGCCGGGCCTGCATGATATGCGCAAGAAAATGCCCTGCAGAGGCTATAACGGGCGGTAAAAATACAATTCATGTGATTGATCAGGAAAAATGCATAAAATGCGGCACCTGCTTTGAAGCATGTCCCCCGCGTTTTGGTGCTGTGCAGAAAATTACAGGGGAGCCGGTTCCGTCTCCTGTTGCAGAAGAAAAAAGAATTTTAAACAAAAAGGCTGTTAAAACAAAAGCATAATAAAATCGCCATGTGCGGATAGGGAATGACCATCATTGGGTGCAGGAAAAAATACTGAATTTTATCAGGTTCTCAGGTTTAAACAACAGGAATGCAGAAAAGATTCTCTGGAATTCATCGGTGAGGAGCCGTTATTGATCCGCATCGATGACAAGCCCTATTCCGTTGTAATGAGAACACCGGGGCAGGAACTGTTCCATGCTGCAGGTTTCTGCCTTGGTGAGGGGATTGCAGAATCTGTAAATGATTTTACAACCATAGGATACTGCAAAGATCTTGATCCCAATGTTATTGATGTAAGACTTAGGCCTGAAAGAAAAGAAAAAATTCATGATATTCTTGACAGAAGAAGTTTTATAAGTCAGACAAGCTGCGGGATCTGCGGCAAGCAGATGATGGAGGATTTAAATCTTTTACTGACCCCTGCAGAAGATGGTTTCAAAATTGAACTTGACCGTGTTTTTCAATGCACAGGCAAGCTTTCAAAGAACCAGAAATACTATCCAAGAACCCGTGGGTCACATGCTGCCATGATATTTAATAATGAAATGAAAATCATATCCTTTGCCGAGGATGTTGGCCGGCATAACGCCCTTGACAAGGCAATCGGCAGTGCATTTATGGAAAAAAAACTGGGCGCGGCAAGACTTGTTGTCCTGTCTTCAAGGATAAGTTATGAACTTGTCCAGAAAGCTGCAAGGGCGCATCTGCAGGTGATGGTCAGTAAATCAAGACCCACGGCCCTTGCTGTTGAAATGGGGAAATCCCTTAACATGACACTTGCATGTGCTTTTGGAAATTCCGAATTAATCGTTGTCTGTGGCGAAGAGCGGATAATATAAACGGATAATATAACTGCCATGAGGCGGATCAGGAGTGGGCCGGATTTGTCTCAAAGAATCAAGGATTCTGACAAAAAATGAAAGTTACACGTTGTTTGT
>WFQS01000313.1 GCA_015486915.1 Desulfobacteraceae bacterium | reverse complement strand
TATAAGTTCTGTTTCAACTAAAATCTTTTGCAAAGTCCAATTATGATTTTATTTTTTAAGCTTGAATTTGTATTTTTTCTCAAAATATTTTAATAGATAAATAAAGTAGCTTGTGTGAATCTGACTCCATGCAAAAAAATAAAGGAATGGTATATGAAAAAAGGAAAAGACTATATAATTTTTCCACTTGATTTTGCTTCAGCAAAAGAGGCTGAACAATATGTAAAAATTCTTTCAGCAAAAGTAGGCATGTTTAAGATAGGACTTGAGCTTTTTATACACAAAGGGCCTGCTGTTGTTGATATGATCCGGGATTTGAGCGGGTCCGGGATTTTTCTTGATTTGAAGCTTCATGATATTTCAATTACCGTGAAAAGGGCTATGAAAAGGGCAGCTGCAACGGGTGCTGATTTTGTAAGCGTACACTGCTCTTCTTCAGCAAAAATGCTTGAAATGGCGGTTGAGGGTGGACAGGACAAAACAGGTGTACTTGGGATTACCCTGCTCACTGACAATGACAGTTCTGTGGTCAGAAATGCAGGATTTAAGGAAAAATACTCTTCAGATCCAGGTCTTCTTGTTTTAAAAAGAGCAAAAATGGCTTTTGAAGCAGGGTGCAGAGGCATTGTATGTTCAGGCAGGGAAGCAGGTATGATAAAGAGCCGTTTCGGGAAAAAATTTCTTGTTGTAACACCTGGTATAAGGCCTGCTTTTATGGAAATAAAAAATGATGATCAGAAGAGAATTACAACTCCTGCCGGGGCAGTCACGGCAGGAGCAGATTTTATTGTTGTCGGACGTCCCATAAAAACTGCGATTGACCCTGCATCAGCCGCAGATGCAATAGCAGGGGAAATCGAAGAAGCCCTTAATATATAGCACATAAAAAACAGGGATTAAATCACCATATTTTCCAGAAGGGTTTTTTCTTTTTTTCAGGTTTCCGGTCCTTCGTACCGGTATCATTTTCATCTGTATTATCCTGGTTGCTGTCTTTGCCCCAGAATTTCCAGAAGGGACGTTCTTTTGTAATCTGATTATCGTTATTTGTAACCGGGTTATTATTTTTACCCCAGAATTTCCAGAAAGGACGTTCCTTTTGTTCTTCTTTGCCAAATTGCTCTTCAAGTAGTTTTTCCGGGTTTTGTCTTATAATTTTTTCTTTTTTGTTTTCATATGCTTTACCATGGCCTGCTCTCTTTCTAAGGGCTGCTGTTGTGCGGTTGAATATTGTTTTGTTTATTTCCGCGGCAAGTATATCAATCCCCGGGATAATTTTTTCCATGCTGGAAGCCTGGTGGAAAAAACTTCGAGATGTTTTATCTCCTGCATTGATAACTTTTACGTCAATACTGAAGGCCCCTGCAAATTCCGTGATACTGCCCGTAAGAACATAGTTATAATTTTCATCTAATACTCCGGGTAAATCATGATTTTTATTTAATATACTTTTTAACAGGTGCCGGGAATCCGATTTTTTGCCGGCAATGTCTATTCCATCAACAACAGATACATGGTCTTTCCATGAAAGCCTTGAGTTCAGCATCTGGACAATTCCCGATCTGATAAATGAAATATCTTTTTGTGAGTTTACTTCAAAAGGAAGAATCACAATGGTTTTTATTTTTGCATTTGCACTCGCAGTTTTTGCCGTACTGAATATGATCCCTGCAGGAACAAGGTAAATCATGATTAATATTGTCAGGATTTTTTTGATTTTTTGGAATTTCAAAGTAAGATCTCCAATATTTTTACAGTTTAGTTTTTAAAAGTTCAGTAACTGCCGCCGGATCGGCCTTGCCCCTGGTTCTTTTCATGATTTGCCCCATAAAAAAACTGAAAAGTTTTGTTTTTCCTTTTTTATATGCTTCAAGCTCGTTCGGGTTTGCTTCAATCACCTGGTTTATTATGTTTTCAAGTTCGGTATTGTCTTTAACCTGCTCAAGTCCTTTTTCTTTTACAATTGTTACGGGGTTTTTGTCAGATGAAACCATTTCTTCAAAAACAGTTTTTGCAGCACCTGCTGTTATTGTTCTGTTTTCGATAAGTGTTATAAGCTCTGCAAGCATTTCAGGTGAAACAGGTGAATTTTTTATATCAGTGCTCTTTGCCTTGAGAAGTCCAAGTACAGGTCCCATAACCCAGTGACTGACCTGTTTTTTATTTTTAATGTTTTTTGAAGCTGTTTCAAAATAATCTGCAAGCTCCCTTGTTGATGTAAGCACCTCAGCATCGTAGGATGGGATTTTATAGTCTGCAATGAATCTTGCCTTTCTCTTTTCCGGAAGTTCAGGAAGATTTTCTTTTTCTTTTGCTATCCATTGATCATCAACGATTAAAGGTACAAGATCAGGTTCAGGGAAATATCTGTAATCATGGGCTTCTTCCTTACTCCTCATTGATATTGTTCTGCTCTTTGCAGGGTCCCACAGCCTTGTTTCCTGCACTATTTTTTTCCCGTCTTCAAGAATGTATGCCTGACGTTCAATTTCATATTGAAGGGCCTTTTCCACATGCCTGAAG
>WFQS01000312.1 GCA_015486915.1 Desulfobacteraceae bacterium | reverse complement strand
TTTTTGTTTTTTTGTACAATTTTCTGCCTGTTTTTTATTGAGGTTTTTTCCTTAGGTTCCGGTTTTGTGTTGTAAGTATTTGCTTTTTTGTTATTTGCGATTGTTTTTTTAATTGTTGCATATTTTTTTGATGTTTTATTTTTTTTCCGGTCATCAGTTGAAATTAATCTAAGCATCTGCTGTGCCCGCTTTCGATACAGGCTTGCATGATATCTTTTTTTTATTCTTTTGAGAAGGTCAACGGCTGCGGCTTTGTCCTCATATCTCAACGAAATTTTATAAAGCTTGAAATAAAGCTGCGCTGCTCTGTACATTCCTGCAGGAGCCCAGGAACTTTCAGGTGACTGAGTAAACACTTTCTGATATTTTTTTATGCTGCTGATCCAGTTTTTCCTGTATTTTAATTTAACCGGATCACGGCGCAGTTTGAGCCAGCTTTTGTCTGCCGTCATATAATTTTGTTTCGCAGTGTCAGAGAAGCATGTTCCGGGAAAAATAAGTCCTCCAGCCTGGATAATAAACAGACAGATATAAAAATAGATGAATATTTTTTTTTTCAGCATTTTAATTAAGTTGTTTTTCTTTAAAATTAAGTTGAATATCGTTTAAAAAATTCAAAGCCTCAACAGGGGTTATGGATGATATGTCAATATTTTTAATCTTTTCTATAATTTTATGATAATCATCATTCTTAAAATGAAAAAGATCCATTTGGTTTTCTGTGTCAGAAATGATTCTGTTTGATGATGTCAATTTGTCAAGTTCATCTTTATCAGGTGTTTCAGGTGCTTTTGCATGTTGTTCCACATGGAATAATATCTGCTTTGCCCTTTCAATAATTATTTCAGGAACTCCTGCAAGGCGTGCCACCTGGATTCCATAACTTTTATTTGTCCCGCCTTTAACAAGGGTCCTTAAAAAGATGATATTATCTTTAAATTCCTTGACGGCGATATTAAAATTTTTTACTCTGGATTTCAGGTTCTCAAGTTGTGTC
The DNA here is from genome assembly GCA_015486915.1 of Desulfobacteraceae bacterium. The sequence continues at coordinate 1,400 of WFQS01000312.1, read as the reverse complement.
AGTTCATGGTAATGGGTGGCAAAAAGCGTTTTAACTCCTTTTCCGGCAAAATCATGGAGAAATTCAACCACTGCCCAGGCGATACTCATGCCGTCAAAGGTGCTTGTCCCCCTGCCTATTTCATCAAGGATAACCAGACTGTTATTTTTTACATTATTGACAATATTGGCTGTTTCCTCCATTTCCACCATAAATGTACTCTGCCCCTGGGACAGGTTATCAAGGGCGCCAACTCTTGTAAATATTCTGTCTGTTATGCAGATAGAGGCTTTGTCCGCCGGGACAAATGACCCCATATGTGCCATCAGTACGCTTAGGGCAACCTGGCGTAAAACCGTTGATTTTCCTGCCATATTAGGCCCGGTAATAATAAGAACCTGATTTTTTTCGTTGTCAAGTTCGATGCAGTTTGGCACATATCTTTCCCCTGCTGTCATTTTCTCAACCACAGGGTGCCTGCCCTGGTCAATGACGATTTTTCCTTTTTCATTGAACTCAGGTTCGGTATAGTTATTCTCATCTGCAACTTCTGCAAGACATAAAATTACATCAGCAATGGCAAAAAAACGGGCGATTTTAAAAATTGAGGATATTTTTCCTGCTGTTGTTTTTCTTATGTCACAAAAAATAGAATATTCCAGAGCAGCCCTTTGTTCCTGGGCATTCAGCACCTTTGATTCAACCTCTTTTAATTCGTCTGTGATAAACCTTTCGGCATTTACAAGTGTTTGTTTCTTGATATAATGCACAGGTACTGAGACTGCCTGTGCCTTTGAGACCTCTATGAAATATCCAAAAACCTTGTTGAATTTTATTTTCAGGGAGCTTAAACCTGTTTTTTCTTTTTCCTCAGCCCCTTTTTTTGCTATCCAGGCCCTTCCGTTTCTTGCTATTGCAAAAATTTCATCAAGTTCACTGTTGAATCCATCTTTAATGATACCTCCTTCATTAAGGAGATTTGGAGCGTCCTCCCTGATTGACCGATGAATTAATTGTGAAAGTTCAACAAGCTCTTCAATGATTTTTTCCTTTTCCTTTAAATAGGCGCCTGTTAACATGGGAGAAGAAAATTTACTTAACAATGGGAAAATATCGGGAAGCCTGAAAAGGGAATTTTTCAGCGCAGTAAGGTCTCTTGCATTTCCATGACCCATGGATATTTTACTGCCAAGACGTTCAATATCGTGTATGGATTTAAGATGATTTCTAAATGTTTTTCTTTCCCGGGGCTTTTTTTTCGCATCTGCAACAGCAATGAGCCGTTCTTCAATCTCTTTCCTGTCCACAAGCGGATATCTTATCCATGTTTTAAGCAGTCTTCCTCCCATTGAGGTCATTGTTTTATCTAATACGCTTAAAAGAGTTCCTTTTTTATCACCGGTCTGAAGGTTCCTTAAAAG
>WFQS01000311.1 GCA_015486915.1 Desulfobacteraceae bacterium | reverse complement strand
ATCCTGATAAAAAATTGAATTAAAGCTGAATAGCTGAATTTTATAAAATAAGTGGTTGGAATTTTATTAATTTTTTAAGGAGGCACTACAATGAGGATGACCATAGGAAAAAAACTTACAGCAAGTTTTCTCACCATAGCAATGCTTGTGCTATTGTCTGGAGGAGCCGGTATCATTATGCTTAACAAGCTTGCCAAATCAGCAGATACTGTTGCAAAACAAAAGGCCCCCATTGAATATGCCGCCATGAACGTTGCCGTTACCCTGGAAAAAATCCAGAAGAATATATCCATGTACCTTGGTGCCTATTCAGGACTGAAAAAAATTGAAAACAATCTGTCAACCCAACTTGATGAACTTAATATGTGGCTTTCAATGATCAGATACGGGAGTGATTCAGATAAATTTCAAAACAGCAGTGCAGGGGCACTTTACAAGAAACAAAATTTGAAAATTATAGTTCCAAAAGGATCGGAAGAAATAATTGGTGTTGTTACAGATGCAATAAAAAAAAGTATTACCTTTAAAAAAGACTGCATGAAAATTATCAAGGTTCACAGGGAATATGCTTCTTACTCCGTTCCCGTGGAAAATCAATATTATACGCTTCCCGTGTTTCTTGATCTTGCCTGGCTTGATAATATCAAATGGCAGAAAAAATTAAAGGCAAGTGTGGATATTGTAACACCTTTTTCAGGTAATACAGATCCTGCAAAAGGACTTATCGGTAATTTCCTTTCAACTTATAAAAATAATAATAAAAAATTTATGCACTTGTTTGGCAAACTTGGTAAGCAATATAAAAAACTGATGAACTATGCCGTTGAAATAAGTAGTGCAGATACCTATGAGAAAAAACTTGCAAAGTTTAACAGGAGCAAAGGAAGTGTTGTTAAAATCAAGATATATTTCCGACAGATGCACAAGCTCGCCACCAGGGTTAATAATAAATTTAACAAAATTCAGACCGACAACATTAAAGACCTTAAAAAAACTGCCAATGCAGTGAACGGAAAGCTTGATACGCTGATAAGAAATGCTGCAAAGGAGATGGATTCTGCCTTGAATCAAGCTTCGAAAGCCAAGACAAGCGGAGAGATCATCTTGATTGTCCTTACACTGGCGGCACTTTTTATTGCAGTTCTTCTCGGAATTATCATGGCCCGGTTTTTTGCAAAAAGAATAAGGGAAATTGCTGAGTCTGCAAAGAAAATAGCACAGGGGAATTTAAAGGAAAAAGCTGATATCTCTTCGGATGATGAGATAGGAGATCTTGCAGCTGATATAAATTTAATGATTGATGATCTGCGTAATATGATAGGAAGCGTACTTGGTCTGTCAGAACGGCTCGCAGACTCTTCCAGGGATTTATCATCTCTTTCTGTTCATATGTCACAGGATGCTGAAAATATGAATCAAAATTCTGAAACCGTTGCCGCTGCTGCTGAAGAGATGAGTTCCAATATGAATACAGTTGCTGCAGCGTGTGAAGAAGCTGCAACGAATGTCAATCTTGTCTCTTCTGCAACTGATCAGATCAATTCCGCAATAAATGAAATTGCCAGAAATTCTGAAAAAGGCAGAATAATCACCGGAGAAGCTGTTACCACAACGGAAAGTGCTTCAGGAAAAATTGACGAGCTTGGAACTGCAGCGTCGGAGATAAGCAAGGTAACGGAAGTTATATCGGAGATTTCCGAGCAGACAAATCTTCTCGCCCTGAATGCTACCATCGAGGCTGCAAGAGCAGGAGAGGCGGGAAAGGGTTTTGCCGTAGTAGCATCTGAAATAAAGGAGCTTGCAAAACAGACTGCAGGGGCAACAAAAGATATAAAAAACCGCATTGACGGTATTCAGGGATCAACATCCGAAACCATTAAAGAAATTAAGGATGTATCCAATGTCATAGAAAGTGTAAATGAAATAGTTGCAACCATTGCGGCAGCAGTGGAAGAGCAGTCCGCTACAACAAAGGAGATTGCTGATAATATGGGGCAGGCTTCCCAGGGTCTTCAGGAGGTAAATGAAAACGTATCCCAGAGTTCAGGCGTGGCAGGTGAAATTGCAAAAGATATCAATAATGTAAGCTCTGCAAGTGAAGAAGTATCAGCAGGAAGTGAACAGATAAGCAGCAGTGCATCTGATATGGCTAAACTTGCAGAAGAGCTGCAGAATCTCATGGGACATTTTCAAATATGACGGCCATGGGGCCGATATTGTTTTAAGTTTATTGACCGGATCTTTTAAGGGAACTGGAAGAAAATAATATACGTATATCGTGCAGTACTTTTGTTCGTTTTCAAGGCGTGATGACAGGTGCATAGTCGAACTATGT
>WFQS01000310.1 GCA_015486915.1 Desulfobacteraceae bacterium | reverse complement strand
GACGACCATATTGCTGGGGACCCTATGGATGGAAAAATTCGTTGGACCAATTTAAAAAGGTGTTGAAAATGTTCTGGATTTTAAAGAATTATGAAGCTGCACAGAATTTTTGAATGATTTTTTCGAAATTTTTGCTCAAATTGTCGGCGCTATAATCTGATTTTGTTTTTTAACCTTTTAAAAACTCATATAAGAGCGGTTCAGTATTTTTTCAGGTATAGCACTGCAACCCAATCAATCAGTTCGGGGAAAAATCTCGGCATAGATGGTTTGTTGTGACCTTTATTTTATCCTGCGGCAGCAAATAACTCCTTTTGTCCATTAAATTTCTTTTTCGGTTTACGCCTTGTCCCAGCCATTTCTATCAATAGCGTTACAATTGTAGTAAATGTGGAACGAGCAACAACACCATGTTGACTTCTTACCCTTGTTTTCTCAAGCCCCTCTCTATTTTTCATAAGGTTAAATGCTCTTTCACAATTTTTACGGATTTTTATTGCCTTTTCGGCTAATTCATTAAATACAGGCATAGGCTGGAAAAGCCCATTATCAAAGGGGATTGTCCTACATTTTGGACAATTTGACTCAAACATGCACTCTCCAGGTCCGGCACCACATATGAATTCGTGACCATTTTTTGAACATCCCATACTCTTCATGGGAAATTCACAAAAATCATTGCAAGTAATTTTAATTGGTAATTTGACAACATTGTCAGGAAGAACAGCCTTATCAGATGGCGGAGCAACGACATAAACTCCGGTATTGTTTAAAACAGAACCATCGCTATCATGATAGGCTTGATCTGCTGTTATCAATTTTACATCAATACCCAGTGTCTGAGACAGCTTAATCAAAGGGGTTAAAAAAAGGCTGTCATGATGGTTGGCCGCTCCTACAATAGAAACCAATGGAAAACTATGTCCTGTTGAAGGATTTATTGCCGTTAAAGTGTGCATCCGATAGCCTACAACATACTGTGATTTATCCCTTTTGTTTCTGCGTTTTCCACAATCACAATCAAGATCGGAGTAAATGCGTATCTTTTTCCCTTTGACCTCAACTGTACAGAGAGGATACTTTGTTTCAGCAGGTAACTCCGTCGAATCTATTGCATGCACTACTGACTTGTCCAAGCATCCTGATTTATATAAATGATGAAGAATATACACAAGAAGATTCATCAATTGTTTAAAAGACAGGCTGCTACGGAAATGGCAGAGCTCTGTATGATCAATCTGTTTTTTTCTATTTAAAGGCAATCTGACAAATCTTCTGTTTTGTTTTTGCTCCTTGCCAAAGTAATCATCAGTACAAAATTTTCTGTAACTGATTTCAGAATATTTTATGACTTTTAGAAGTTCCATCCGAAACAATTGGTATGGCTGAATCTGCCTGTGGTTGATTGAATAACCTTTTGGTGAAATCAGAGTATTTATAATTGGGTCATCTAAAATTTTATCAATAAATTGCAGCTCCTTATCAACTATCTCAGGGAAGGGAGGCCTTTTTTCATCTATTCCAAAGAGGTTTCCGCTGTAAAAGTTTTTAATGTATCGTCCCATTTCTGTAATATTTCGAATACCTCTTGGAGCTACTTGATTCTCAATACCTGTCAGTTTTTCTATTGGAACATTTAAAGCCTGTGAAAAATCATAATCTTTGATCACTTCTTCAATGACTTGCTTAATCAGTTCCTTTTTTTCTTTCTTACCCATGGTCTTCCAGTAAGGATGTTTGATTTTTAATTGCTTTTTAGCCAGTCTTCTGATATTTTTTCTGTGCATATTGCCTCTGTTTTTGTGTTTTGTTTGATTGTTTTTGTATACACCTACAATACACGAAAACAGAGGTTTTTTCAAGATAAATATCTAAAATAATTACATTTATGATTCAGCTTCGGCTATCGTTTTCAACACCTTTTTATAATGCAAGATAGCTTAACAAGAATTTCATATAAAAATTAATTTCACAAGGTTAGAAAGAGGAAGTCGCATCAACTATACGCCATCGACTGATAAAGTATACGCCATCGACTGATAAAGCAGTGAAATTATTGATATGAAAGTCTATAC
>WFQS01000309.1 GCA_015486915.1 Desulfobacteraceae bacterium | reverse complement strand
GGTCACAGGCGCGGAGCCAACTCTAATAATTCAAGGTACTTTGCAGGAGTTTCATATAACCGCCATGAGGCGGATCTGAACAGCGTTACAGTGCCTCTCAACGAACATAAAAAGAGTATTTGTTATTTTATCAAAAATGAACTCTTTCTTATAAAAAATGATCGGCATGTAAAGACGGGTTTTAAAGTGCAAAATAAAATAATGGAAAACGAAACGGAAATACTGATCGAAAAACGGGAAAATCTCATTGCAGGGTTTCTCGATAATAAAGAACCGGAATTTGTTAAAAAATTTGCCGGAGTCCTTGATGAGTATTTTCATGCTGTTTTTGAAAAAAGCGGTTTTGCCCATAAAATGACAAGATCTGGCAATCCGGTTGCCCTTATTGCACTTGGTGGATACGGAAGGGAGGAGCAATGCATACATTCAGATGTTGATCTTCTGATCCTGTTTGAAAAGAACATACCTAAAGAAGCAGAGGAATTTATCAAGGAAATTCTCTACCCGCTGTGGGATGTACATCTTGAAACAGGTTACGCAGTCAGGTCAATTAAGGAGTGTATCAGCATGGCGTGGCAGCGTTTTGATATTTTAACCACACTTCTTGATGCAAGATTCATATGCGGCGGCTCCCATATATATTCTCGTTTAATGGAAGAATTCAGAAAAAAACTGTCAAAAAAATATCAGAAAAAAAGTCTTAATGAAATTATAGAGCATGGGAAAAAACGCCATCTTGCCTTTGGGGATTCGACTTATCTGTTAGAGCCCAACTTAAAATCAGGTCACGGAGGTCTCAGAGATTATCATACACTTCTATGGTATGCCCATATTACTTCAAATACAAGGATACGAAAAGATCTTGAATACTACGGTTTTCTTTCCCATGAAGAATACCGGACACTTGAAAAAACCCTTGATTTCATATGGAATATAAGAAACAGACTTCACTATATAACTGGAAGAAAATGTGATCAGCTCCATTTTGAACATCAGATCGACGTGGCAAAATTTTTGAATTTTAGAGGGAAAAAAGGCCTTAAAGGTGTTGAAATTTTTATGGGTGAACTTCACGCAAGAATGGATTTTTTAAAACAGATCAATCAGGTTCTCACCGAAGATATACTGCTTTCCAAAAAAACAAAAAAAATATTATATTTTTCAAAAAAAACACAGGTACATGGAATTGAGATAAAGAAAAGAAGGCTGAATTTTACTTCCATGGAGATGATCCCTGAAAATCCTGATCTGCTGATGAAAATTTTTGTTGAAAGCGGGCGGTTAAAAATGCCGTTATCCATGGAAGCAAGACGTATAGTTGGTGAATTTACCTATCTTGTGGATGCCAAATTCAGAAAGGACAAAACCAATGTAGAGGCTTTTGAAAAAATTCTTTCATCGTCGTTATGGGAATTTAATGTACTGAATGTAATGCATTCAACGGGACTGCTTAACCGTTTTATCCCTGAATTTTCTTTAATAACAAATAAAATTCAGTACAACCAGTATCACCTTTTTCCAGTGGATAAACATTCCATAAGAATAGTCCAGATAATGAATTCATTTAAAACAAAAGAATTCTATTCCACAATCTGCAGGGAAATCAGAAATAAAAAAATTCTGCTCCTTTCAGCTCTTCTCCACGATATCGGTAAAGGAAACCCTGATCTGGAACACTCTAAAAGAGGCGGTAAAATTGCACGCACCATATTAAAACGCTCGGGCTATAAAATTAATGAGATTGAAGATATTGTTTTTTTAATAGAAAATCATCTTTTTTTAATCAAAATAGCAACACGGCGTGATATCAGCAATGAAGAAACGGCCATATTCTGTGCAAGTAGAATAGAAAAAATCGGAAGGCTGAGGATGCTCTATCTGCTCACCGTTGCCGACTCAATGGCAACTGGCCCAAAAGCATGGAATGACTGGACGGAAAACCTTTTAAGAGATCTTTTTCTTAAAACTTTTGGAATTTTAAAAAAAGGAGAGCTTGCAACAAGAAAAGCCTCCAGGACCATACAGGAAAAAAAGAAACAGATAATAAATCTTAAAAAAGATCAATGGGAAGCATCCCTTTTAGAAAAAGAACTTGATTCCATGCCGCCAAGATACCTGCTTTATGTCTCAGCGGAAGAAATTATTGAGCATCTCACTCTGTATAAAAAAAGGGGAAGTAAAAATTTTTTGTGGGAAGTGATGAAAAATGAGGACTCGGAAATAAGAACTATTGTAACCTGCAGCAGTAATCGACCGGGGTTTTATTCCAAAATGGCCGGGGTTTTCTTTATGAACAATATTAATATTTTAGGTTCCCATGCATATGTGTGGAGTGAGAATGTCGCTTTAAATATTTTTAAGGTCATGCCTCCGGAAGACAGAATATTTGAAAATGAAAAATGGCATAAAATAGAGAAAGAGATCAATACTGCCATTGATGATGATCATTTCCTTGACAGGCTTAATGCAAAAATCCCCAAAGAAATTATCGTACCATCAGGAATAGAAGCAAGGCCCGATCGTGTGAATATTGACAATGAAAGCTCAAGTTTTTTTACTATCGTTGAATTGTTTACCCAGGATTTTCCAGGACTTTTATTTTCAATAACAAATACACTGTACAGGCAGGGAGTGGATGTAAGCGTGGCAATTATTTCAACAAAGGTTGACCAGGTTGTTGATGTGTTTTACGTAAAATCACTTGAAGATGAAAAAATTGATAAACCTGAAGCCGTTGAAAAATTAAAAAAAAACATTCTTGACAGTCTTCCCGATGTGTATAATCAATGATATTTGATTGAATAACAGGCAAAAAAAGTAAATAAACGTTAATGGAGGTGTTTTTATGAAAAAAATTCAAGCTATTATCAAGCCTTTTAAACTTGATGATGTAAAAGAGGCTTTAAATGAAATTGGAATTCAGGGAATGACCATCACTGAAGTAAAAGGCTATGGACGGCAGAAGGGGCACAAGGAAATATACCGTGGTGCTGAATATGTTGTTGATTTTGTTCCCAAGATTAAAATTGATATTATTGCCGGTAAAGAAAGGGCAGATGAAATCGTTGATGCAATCTGTACTGCTGCAAATACAGGGAAAATAGGAGACGGGAAAATCTTTGTGACTCCTGTTGATCAGGTTATCAGGGTAAGAACGGGTGAAAGGGGAAAAGATGCTCTCTAACCTTTTTTTAAAAAATAGCGCATAAATTTAATACGTCTGTTTCAAAAGTTTGCCGTGGGTCAAATCCGGACTTATCCGGATCGGTCTAATGGCCGTTATTTAACAGAACATGAGGAGAAACCGCGCTTGGTCAATAGTTACAGCTGATCAAGCCGGATTTTAATTTAACAAAACATGAGGAGAACGAAATGACACCAAAAGAAGTTATTGCAATGGCAAAGGAAAACAAAGTAAGGGTAGTGGATTTAAGGTACATGGATTTCCCTGGTACCTGGCAGCATTTTTCAGTTCCATTAAGGGAACTGACTGAATCTTCTTTTGAAGATGGTTTTGGATTTGACGGTTCCAGCATGAGAGCATGGCAGCAGATAGACAACAGTGACATGATCGTTCTCCCTGATCCTGACACGGCGAAAATAGACCCTTTTTTTGAGGTCCCAACTCTTGCCATCATCGGTGATATACATGACCCCACAACGGGTCAGCCATATACAAGGGATCCAAGATATATCGCAAAAAAAACAGAGCAGTACCTTAAAAGCACAGGTCTTGGAGACACCGTTTATGTAGGGCCTGAAGCTGAATTTTTTATTTTTGAAAATATCCGCTATGCGTCAGAAACAAATTCAGCTTTTTATGAAATTGATTC
>WFQS01000308.1 GCA_015486915.1 Desulfobacteraceae bacterium | reverse complement strand
TAACCATGATGTCCTGATGGTTAGAGTCTCCCGTCAGATACATGATAAGAGGGTACTTAAGCTTATCGGTAAATATCTCAGGGCTGGTGTTATGGTCAAAGGCTGTCTTCAGGCTACGCCAGCAGGCGTTCCCCAAGGCGGTTAACTGTCACCTTTGCTTGCAAATATCCTTCTTGATGACCTTGACATGGCTGCACAATCCGGAATGACCAATAAATGGCTGTCTGAACAAGGGTTAATATCTGTCAAAGAACAATGGGTGATCATTACCCGGCTACGGCTCGGTAATCTTGGTGAAACGCCCTGTGCGGACCCGCATGCAGGGTGTTGTGGGGGCTGGGGATTAAAACCCTCGGCTACCCGATTGGCCTAATTTTTTACATAGGCCGGTTCTAAATTTTTGATCATAGGATAATGTTTGACATTTAGCGTTTTCAACTGCGCATTTTTTGAGTGACAAGCAGCAGCGATGATGGCATCTGCTAACCCTATACCATGAGATTTGCCAAAGTCGCGCTTATAAAGCCCGCCAATCTTGGCAATTTCTGAATTCATTGGAATGACATCAAAAAGGGAAACAAAATCATTCAAAATCGTTAATTCTTGTTTCCCCCTTACCCCTGCATATAGTTCAGCAATCACGATTGTGGACAAAATTATTTGAGAAGCATTGACGTTGATAAAGTCAACAGCTTGCTGATAGCCTCGTAAAAAATCAATGAGAACATCTGTATCAGGAAGGAATAGTTGCGCCATTGTTATTCCCTGTCCCATTCAGAACGTATTTTTTTAAAATCGGGGATATCGGATCGATCTTTCCAGATTCCGGCAGCTTCACATAATATCTTTTTTCGCCTTTCCTGACTTGCCTGTTCAATTAAAATATCAATTGCCTCTCGGATAAGTTCGCTTTGTTTTTTTCCTTGGATCTCTGAAAGTATGGCCAATTCAGCTCTCTGCTGATCTGTCAAATATATTTGAGTCCGTATCATTCTATACCCTCCATTTTGGTGTATACATTATAGTTGTACATCGTGGAGGTTTTGTCAAGGCCAACGTTACGCATAAGGGGCGGCAAGAATGCGGGGAAATTATTTTTGAATAACCGAAGAACTTAAAGCGTGAGACTGTTCTTCGAAAAACCGCCGAATTCTTGCCGTCCCTTTAATGCGATCGTTCGGTCATTTATGCCGTTTCTTTGTGTTGATTGTTAACCAAAATGGGGATATTTTTTGAAAAATAAATCTGTCCCCTTTTCTTGTCCCCTTTTCTTAAATCGGAACCCGAAAAATCTTGATCTGGCACCAAGGCTTTGGATTCAGGAGACAGGGTAAATGCTGTGGTTGTGTAGTGAGAGTTCACGTTCTTATCAAAAGGAGATCTGCTTTGCATGCATTGAGTATCTTTTGCAATAACTCCCGGCTTATGACCATACCGGGAAACCAAGGTCCAGGCATCACTAACTGTTGCCGACGGTGATGAGACACAAAAAATACCCGGCCACGGTTCGGTAATCTTGGTGAAACGCCCTGTGCGGGCCCGCATGCAGGGTGTTGTGGGGGGCTACCCGATTATGGTTTTAATATTCCTAAATCTTTACAGATTTTCTTTGCTAAATTTTCATCAATTTCTCTGTGTCTTGGAATGGTGGTTACGTTCTTTTCTATTCTATTAACATAAACTGTGTGATTTGCCCCCTCTCTCAAGAATTCACAACCATATTTTTCAAGATGACGAATTAAATCTCTTCTTTTCAAACAAATACTTCTCCGATTTCTTCCTTGGTAAATTCTTTATCTTTAAGCTCTTCTTCAATAATTTGTCTATTTGCCTCTAACACAAGCCTAACAGCTTCGATTAAATTTTTCTTTGTCTCTTCTAATGTTTTCCCTTGTGTATTAGCTCCAGGTAATTCTTCTACATACCCAATGTACCCATATTGAGATTTTTCAAACACAGCTGTAAGTTTAGTTTCCATTTTTTACCACCTTTTGTATAGTGTCAATTGTCTTACCATAATGTATGTTTCGCGTATTTAGTATAGAATCCTCCTGAAAAAGTTGCTTTTTCAGCTTTAATTGTACATATCCTTAAAAAAGATAATAAATGCAAGCAAAAGGAGGAATTATTTATGACTGAACAGTTTTGTGAATAAACCTGCAGGCTAAACCCATTTAATCCAGATTTTGATTCATTAATCAAAGGCTGCCTGAAGGTTGAACAAGACCGTAATCTATCAACAAATTCCATTTCCATGATGTATTCATGAAACCTCCTTATTTTATATTTTTTTAGTATTAGTCAGTATAGTTCAATCGTGATGCTAAATCAATTTTTTCTTTGGTTATTGCGGGGCATTTTTTAGGAGGATAACGCGTAAATCAGCGGCGCGGTTTTTTACGTCAGCTGGATTTTTTTGTGTACGCCCGGCATGGGCGTGAACTTATGGGGTGCAAGTTCCCTATACGTGAGTCCTGTTAACATGAGTATCTGTCAGCACAAGTATTAGCCGAAAGCAAGGGCGTTGTGGGGGCTGGGGGATTAAAACTCCCGGATACCCGATTCTCTTTAAATCTCATTTAGGCTATCCAACATTTCAACAGAGTCAATGACCAGTTTTTTTCTTGCTGGATATTCATTGAATAACTTCTCCTGTTTTTTGTTAAGTTCGGTGTAAAATTTTGATTCTATTAAAATTTTGTCCTCTGTTATGAAATCAATTTCTGTAGTATTTTCATAGAGGTAGTATAAAGTCTTTCTATTTCTCAGCAACAAATAAATATAGTTTTCAAAATAATTACCAAGATCTCTTTCACCCATGAACATATGTTTTATTCCAAGATCAGAAGCGTATATTTTCTTGGCGGATAATAATTTCTGATTTGTTTTACCCCATCGAGGCAGAAGGTGAATGAGGTATGTTGACTCAAAAAAGGTTAGATATCTTTTTGATGTGTCTGGTGAGATGCCAAGTATTTTGCCGATTTTGTTAATACTCAATTGTTTCCCGCTTCGCTCCATTAAAAGGGTAAAGTAGTCTCGTACGATCTGGTGATTTTTGATGGCATGGAAAGCTGTTATATCTTTTTGTATAATATCATCCACCAGATTCATTAAATATTCTCTGTTGGGATTTAAAACATTTTCTGGCAACCCTCCAACTTTGCAATATTCAAGGAAATGGGATTTATATAATTGTTTATCTCTTTTCTTTATCGTTATCCCATTGAAATATAGATATTCCTCAAGGTCGAGTGGCTTTATTTCAAGAGTTATCGCTCTACCAGTCAAACAGGCTTTTTTGTCCTGAAGCATTGATGCTGATGATGAGGCAACAAATATTTTGGCATTCTGGGAATCATAGATATTTTTTAGCTGAACATGAAAATCTTCCTTGTATGTCACTTCATCTAAAAATAGATATATTTTTTCTTCTATTTTGATTTTATGAACTTTTCTGAATTCATTAATTATTTCTATAATGTTGTTTTTGCGAAGTAAATAGTCATCGAGACTTACATATAAAATACGGCATGGCTCAACACCTGCGGCTATTTGTTCCTCAATAATGAGCTTCATCAATGTTGTTTTACCAACACGACGAAGACCCGTAAGGATAACTATTTGTTTAAAATCAAGATACTTCCTGAGTTCAACAAGGTACTTTTCTCTAGGTTTTACATTTTTATTTTTGAATGCTTCTTCCCGACCTTCCCGACCTCCTTCCTCTTATTTCAATAATTTCAGAAACCGGATTTATCGGTTTTATCTTGACTCTGACCTTAATATGGACTAAATTAAGATCAAATCAATTATGAGGAACAACATGAAATTAAGTGAATCTGTAAAGCCTATCAGCTATTTTAAAGCACACGCTTCGGAAATCGTCCGACAAATCGCTAATAGCCGGCAACCCATGGTCATCACCCAGAATGGGGAAGCCAAAGCTATACTTCAGGATCTTGTCCAGTATGAACAGACCCAGGAAAGCCTCGCCATGTTGAAAATGTTAGCACAAAGCCAGAATAGCCTCAGGAAGAGAGACTACCGATCTGTTGCTGATGTTTTCAGCGATATAAAAAAGAAAACCCTGGAAAGCCAGTCCGAATGAAATACAATGTTTATGTCATTTCTGATGCGGAAAAAGATCTTGTTGAAATCTATAATTATATAAAAAAATCCGGATACCCGCAAAACGCAGTAAAAATCTTTTCAGAAATAGAAACAGCCTGCCAGAACCTGTCATTTAATCCGGAAAAAGGTCACCATCCACAAGAGCTTCAACGAATTGACGTGTATGAATATCGCGAAATTCATGTAAAAGTCTACCGCATTATCTACCAAATCATTGAAGCAGACGTTTTTATCCATTGTATCCTTGACGGCAGGCGAGATATCACAGAAATACTTCAGCAACGCAATTTGAGATAAGGCACTTTTAAAAACAGTGTCAGAAAATGCCCCTTAGTACGGAATTGTAACAATCAATATGCACCGGTTTTCACCGGTGAATTTAGTTGTTTTTTAGTTCCTTAATTTGCCGCTGAAATTTTAGCTTCGCTGTCTGTATTAACGAAGTTATACCGCTGCGAAGCTAAAGCTTCAGCCGTACCATATAATCGGATAATTTACCAGCTCGCCCGCGGCGGTGTCCCGATGAACGACCGAAATCATTTATTTGAGGCCCATTCTCACCCGGATTGGATTTCACTAATCGATATGACAAAAACATACTTAACAGGTTCAATATCCTGCGCCTCACCTGACCCTGAAACCAACTGGATAATCACAGTATTCTTGTGAATTAAGCCTGTCTTTTGAAAAGGGCAGCATGAGGTCACCAAATTTATTCCAAGGCGTTTACCTCCTTCAGCATATGGTAAACTTTTCAGTGTGAAAACGGTGTAAGAGACCCTCAATATGTGTTCGGCGTCTTTTTGCCGTTTTCATCTTTTCTGGTGTGCAATTTGGCAAACTGTTCTCAGAAT
>WFQS01000307.1 GCA_015486915.1 Desulfobacteraceae bacterium | reverse complement strand
TTTGCCTTAGACGTACTTAAAGCAGGGGCCCTGCCGTTTTTTGCCGTTGGAAGTCTTCCGGAAAAGTTAGCCGATGATATGCTGAAAAAAGCCAGCAGGGATGTTCCTGTGTTTGGAGCGGGTCTTGTTGGCATTGAAGCATTTAATCCTGCCGTTGAAAGCCACCTTGAAATGGTAAAAAAATACAAAATTCCATTTGCACTTTTTGCAGGCGGAGTTCCCTCCCAGGTCCTGAAACTTGAAAAAGCAGGGACAAAAACCTATCTCCACACCCCTTCCATTTCAATGATGAAAAACGCAATTAAAAGCGGTTGCACACGGTTTATTTTTGAGGGAAAAGAAGCAGGGGGACATATAGGGTCACTTTCAAGCCTTGTACTTTGGGAAGCCGCCATTTCGCATCTGCTTGATAACAGACAGGATCAGCTAAATAAAAACAATGAACCAAAAGACGCGGATAATGGACAGAAAACATCCGGTAATAACTATCATTCTGAAAACAATGGCAAAAAACTTGCAGGAATAAGCCTTGTTTTTGCAGGTGGAATATCAACATGTTTTGCTTCATGTTTTATTTCAGGTATCTCATCTGTGCTTGCTGCAAAAGGTGCAAAAATAGGACTTCAGGTTGGAAGTGCCTATCTTTTTTCACGGGAAATTGTTGACAGTAAAAGCGTAAAAAAACAATACCAGGAAATTTTATCATCGGAAGATGAAACCGTTGTCATTGGCAGCAGTGTAGGACTTGCATCAAGAACCGCTCCAACGGATTTTGCAAGGATGATGCTTGAAATGGAAAAGGAGATGATAAAAAAAGGCGAGAGCCTTGAAACAAGAAAACGCTCCTTTGAGAAAAAGAATATCGGCTCCCTGCTCATCGGCGCCAAGGGATTCCTGCCTGATTTCAAACACGCAGGTCCTGAAAATTACAGATATTTTGACGGAGAAGAACACAGGGAAAAAGGTAATTTTCTTGTAGGAGAAAGTCTTGCATTTTTTGATTCCTCCCTGTCCATAAAAGATATCCACAATAAATATTTTGATGCCAAGGATCTTTTATTCGACAACATAAACAATCTTGAGGTGTTTTCATCGGATAAAAGCCAGGTTAACGATGAAATTGCAATCATCGGTATGGGATGTATCCTGCCAGGGGCGGATAATCCTGAAAAATTATGGAAAAATA
Organism: Desulfobacteraceae bacterium; assembly: GCA_015486915.1. The sequence continues at coordinate 1,978 of WFQS01000307.1, read as the reverse complement.
TCATTGATAAAAAATACGCCATTAAGGAAATGCCTGAAACAAGATTCAGGCGGGATTTTTATTATTCTCCCGATAAAAACGCTGAAGACAGGTCATATTCTTCACTTGCCGGGATAATTGATGATTTTACCTTTAACAGGGAAAAATTCGGGTATGACGAGGCAAAGGCTGCAAAACTTTCAAGGAGCCAGCAGATGCTGCTTGAAGCTGCATACCAGGCCGTTGAAAATTCCGGTTACCTTGGAGATGACCAGAAACTGATCTGTAAGGACCCCACGAGAACCGCAGTTATAATTGCATCCTGCCTTGGAAATGAACTTGGCAACGAGCTGCTCATGAAATATCATTTTCCTGAAATTACCGCCATGCTCAAAAAAACCGACGAATTCAACAAACTTTCAGATACGGAAAAACAAAACCTTATCGAAGCCCTGAAACAGGGATTAGAGGGCAAGAACAAAGGATACGACCCTGTCCACGGAATTATTCTGAATATAGAAGCATCAAGAATTGCAAAACACCTTGGCATAAGGGGTGAAAATTATATTGTTGATGCAGCCTGTGCCTCTTCGTTTACAGCCGTTGATGCAGCCTGCAAGGAACTTTTATCGGGTGAATATGACCAGGTGATCGCAGGAGGGGTTAACACCCATCTTGTACCTGAATCATTCATTGGTTTTTCAAAAATGGGCGCGCTTTCGGCAAAAGGATCATTTCCCTTTGATGAAAAGGCAAGCGGATTTATTCTCGGTGAGGGAACAGCTGTTTTTGTACTGAAAAGGATGAAGGATGCAATCAGGGATGATGATTCCATTCTCGCTGTAATTAAAGGAATAGGGGCGAGTTCCGACGGAAGGGGAAAGGCCATAGCAGCCCCGAACCCCGACGGCCAGGAACTTGCAATTGAAAGATGTTTTGAAAATATAAAATCCGATATTAAACCTTCTGATATAAAATATATAGAGGCCCATGGAACTGCAACCCCCACAGGGGACCAGGCGGAAATTGCAACTCTTAAGCAGGTTTATACAAGCGGAAAAACAGGAATTAGCTCCATTAAATCCCAGATAGGGCATCTGTTGGGAAGCGCGGGTGCTGCAGGTTTAATAAAGGCGGTTCTTGCCGTTAACAAAGGAGTCCTTCCGCCAAATGGAAATTTTGAGAAACTCTCCCCTGCCCTGGGATTAGAAAATTCCCCGCTCTACATCATAAAAGATGCTAAAAAATGGGAAGAAAATGATAATCAGACAAGAAAGGCAAGCGTGAGCGCTTACGGGTTCGGCGGAATTAACTACCATCTTGTGGTGGAAGAGTTTAATAAAGATTATTATATCCCATATAAAAGAACTATTTTTTCAGATCCTGATTATGATTTTAACGATGACCGAATTGTCATGGCAGGACTTGGTGTATTTCTGCCGGGAGCTGCAAACTGCGACGAATTCTGGGAAAAACTTCAATCCGGAGAAAAGCAGCTCTCTTCAATCCCGGAAGAAAGCTTTTCCAATAAAGCATACGCTGATTTTGATGAAAAATCCTTTTACAGACTGCCCATGATAAAGGCAGGAGTGATCAAAGACTATAAATTCAACAATATCAAATACAGGATGCCGCCCACAACGGTGCGATCCATTGAAAGAGGACAGCTTTTCGGCCTGGAAGCAGCTGAAGATGCGATCAAGGGTTCAGGCCTTGATAAGCTCATTGAAAAAGGTAATAAAATAGGAGTGATACTTGGCACGATCTCCGGGGACAGGCAGTCAAAAAACATTTTAAGGATAAGAAAACTGCTTGTGGGTGAAATCATAAAAAATGCAGAATCCATTAAAGAAGAAAAAAGAAAAATAATCGCAGATCAGATTGTTGATGCCATAAGAAAAAGACTTCCGGAAAACAATGAAGATACAACACCTGGCTTGTTGTCCAATATTATTGCAGGCAGGATTGCAAATTACTTCGGCCTTAACGGTGCAAGCTA
>WFQS01000306.1 GCA_015486915.1 Desulfobacteraceae bacterium | reverse complement strand
GCATACAAAGATAAAGACCATGAGGTCAATCCGGATTTGCCGGATTTGTCTTGTAATAAAAATGGAGAAATTCCCACATGCTTTCAGAGATAGTTCACCTGCCGCCTGCCATGATCAAAGAGGGCAGGATAAAACTTGACTGGAAAAAGTTCAGCAAAGCATTTTTAGATGCAACTCCTGATGGAATTGCTGTCCTGGACATAAGTCTTACAACGATTATGTCCAATCAAATAGCAAGGGAGAAATTGAACCTTTTTCCCGGAACCCTTTTGAATTCAACTTTACCGAAACTTGCAGAAATGGCTGAAGAAGTGCTTTCAAAACTGAAACCGGTTAAATCCATTGTATTGAAACATGAAAATTTTTGTTTTTCAGTGAATCTAAATCCCAGCATCATAGGTAAAAATCCCCTTGGAATTCTCTGTATATTCCAGGATATTACGGATTTCGAAAGTATTAAAAACAGCATGTTCTCATACCAGGAACTGTCTATTGAACTTGATACGGTTATCGCTTCAAGCAACGATGGACTATGGATATGCGATGGAAAAGGAACAGTGCTCAGGATGAATCCTGCATCTGAGCGTTTAAACAGTGTAAAGGCATCTGATATTGTAGGGAAAAATATGCAGGAGCTGATAGATGCCCGACTTATTGATCAATCTATTACTTTAAAGGTTATTAGATCCCGTAAAAAAGAGAGTATTTTTCAAAAAGTTAAAAATGGGAAAAAGTTGTTTCTCTCTGCAAATCCCGTGTTTGACAAGGATGGACGTCTTTTCAGAGTGGTTGTCAATGAAAGGGATATTACTGAAATCGAAAACCTGAAACAAAGGGTTGAAGACCAGGAGGCCTTAAAAGATCAATACAAAAGAGATCTGTTGGAAATGCAGATAGAAGAGAGTGAATCAAAAAAAATTATCTGCAAAAGTGCCAATTATAAATTAATTCTTGAAAAAGCAATTAAGCTTGCCAAAGTCGATTCAACGGTGCTCATCCTTGGTGAATCCGGAACTGGTAAAGGGGTAATTGCCGATTTGATCCATAAATATTCGTCCCGTGCAGATAAACCAATGATTAAATTGAACTGCGGAACGATTCCGGAGTCCCTTGTTGAAAGCGAATTGTTCGGGTATGAAAAAGGTGCATTTACCGGCGCTGGTAAAACAGGAAAGCCCGGCAGGTTTGAAATGGCGGATAAAGGCATAATTTTTCTTGATGAAATTGGAGAACTTCCCCTGTCATCCCAGGTTAAGCTGTTAAGATTCCTCGAAGACGGTAAAATTATCCGTGTAGGCGGAACTAAGAGTAAAACCATTGACACAAGAGTCATTGCAGCCACAAACAGAGATATAAAAAAAATGCTTTTCAAAAGAACTTTTCGCAAGGATCTTTACTACAGGCTCAATGTGGTTCCACTTACAATCCCTCCTCTAAGGGAGCGCAGTGACTGTATTCTTCCCCTTATTGCCCATTATCTTGATTATTTCTGTGATAAATATAAAAAAAAGCAACACCTGCGTCTGACAAAAAATGCGCTTGATGCCCTGTTTCTATATCCCTATCCCGGAAACGTCAGGGAATTAATTAATATCTGCGAACGTCTTGTTGTAATGCATACCAGGGGAGATATTTCCCATAAAGATTTACCCCAGAGTGTTATTGCCGGAAAATACATATCAGATATGGACAATTCAGCAATATGGGACAGCGGGCTCACACTTCGCCAAATGCTTGAAAAAGTAGAGAAAAAAGCTGTTGATCATGCATTTAAAAAGTATAAGACCCAGGCGGAAGCGGCAAAGGCACTGGGACTTAACCAATCGACCATTGCAAGAAAATTAAAAAAATACGCATTGGGATAGTATAATTCTATTTGATATATGCACAGCTGCATAAATTTGTTTGTTATTCTAAGATTTCTCAATATTTTAATACAGATTTTTGAATACAATACAGATGACTGTATAGGACAGCAATAGAACCTGTATCAAGGGTAGAATCTGATTCCGCCCCTGTAGCTTAGATATAGATTCCATAAAAATCTAAATCTTGCTTATTTTATTACACTGATATGGGCCTGTCTCTTATACACATCTCCGAG
>WFQS01000305.1 GCA_015486915.1 Desulfobacteraceae bacterium | reverse complement strand
TCCGGGACAATGGCTGCAAGTGCATTAATTTCACCAGGTGCAACGGCTTTTGCTTCTGATAATCCTGAAATATCACCCGATGTTTTTGGATGTCTTGTTGATACAACTTTATGCGTGGGCTGCAGAAAATGCGAACAGGCCTGTAATGAGCGCAATAACCTTGCAAAGCCAAAAATATCATTTGATGAAAAGGTGGTTCTCGAGGAAGAAAGAAGGCCGGATGAAACATCCTACACCATTGTAAATAAATACTATCCCCAGAAAAAAGGGGCGCTCACCTGGCGTGAAAATCCTACATTTGTTAAATTCCAGTGCATGCACTGCAATGATCCAAGCTGCGTATCCGCCTGTATTGTAGGTGCTTTAACAAAAGATCCCAAAGGGCCGATTATCTATGATGTTGATAAATGCATTGGATGCCGTTACTGCATGGTTGCCTGTCCGTTTCAGATTCCAGCATATGAATACCATAATGCGCTTACCCCCCATGTCCGTAAATGTATATTCTGCTTTGAACAGATCAAGGACGGCGGGCTTCCGGCCTGTGCCCAGATCTGCCCCATGGAAGTTATAACATTCGGTAAAAGAGGTGAACTGTTAAAACTTGCAAAATCCAGAATAAAAGCTGAACCGGGTAAATATATCGATCACATTTACGGTGAACATGAAGTGGGTGGAACATCATGGATGTATATAGCTTCAGATCCCTTTGAGAGCATAGGATTTCCAAAGCTTGGCACCAAAGCGCCTCCAAGACTTACCGAATCCATTCAACATGGTCTGTTTCAGTATTTTGCAGCACCCATTGCCCTGTTTACGGCACTTAGTGCAATCATGGGATTGAGCAATTTCTATCAAAACGGCAAAAATTCCGATGCAGAAGATGCAGAAGATGCAGAAGATGCAGAAGATGCAGAAGATGCAGAAGATGCAGAAGATGCAGAAGATGCAGAAAACAAAGAATCCGGAGGACAACCATGAACGCACATGAACATGCTGCACCTGTAAGAGAAAAATTTTTAACCCCCGGAGTGATGGTCCTTCTTGTATTGATTACCGTTGGAACAGCTTTTATGGCTGCACGATTTTTCTACGGCATTGGAAAGGTTACCAACTTGAACAACCAGTTTCCCTGGGGATTGTGGGTTGCAATAGATGTTGCATCGGGGGTGGCACTTGCAGCAGGTGGATTTACCACGGGTCTTATCGCCTATGTATTCAACAGGAAACAATACCATGCAATTATCCGTCCTGCACTTCTTACGGCAATGCTTGGTTATACTTTTGTAGTTATAGGACTCATGGTTGATCTTGGAAGATACTGGAACATCACAAGCCCCATGTTTAATCACAACAAAAATTCTGTGCTTTTTGAAGTTGCCATCTGTGTGATGATTTATCTCCATGTTCTTTACATAGAATTTTTACCCATTGTGGTGGAACGGTTCAAGGGAAAAGTAAATTTTCCAAAAGCTCTTGCAGTGCTTAACAATCCAGCTGAAGCGCTCCTCAGTTTTGCAGAAAAAATTCTTGACAAAGTTATGTTTATTTTCATTATCGCAGGCATTGTATTGTCGTGTCTGCATCAGTCAAGCCTTGGCTCCCTGATGCTCATTGCAACTTACAAAATTCATCCCCTGTGGTATACACCGATTCTTCCTCTCCTTTTTCTGTTGTCTGCATTTGCCGCAGGATATCCAATGGTAACTTTTGAATCAATTATTGTATCAAAATCATTCGGCAGGGAACCTGAGATGGAAATACTTACCCCGCTGGCCAAATATATGCCCGTGATGATGGGAACCTATCTTGTGGTAAAGCTTGGAGACATGCTCTACAGGGGAACCTATGTTTACCTTATGGACGGGACATACCAGACCAATTCATTCATTGTTGAATTAAGTGTGGGAGTGATACTTCCCTTTCTTCTCCTGCTGATCCCAAAGGTCAGACGTTCACCAGGCTGGCTGTTTTTTGCATCCACTCTTTTTATTTTCGGTATTTTACTGAACAGGATAAATGTGTTCCTTGTCAGTTACACCCCGCCTTATATGATTAAATCCTATTTTCCTGCCGTTGGTGAAATATTTATTACAATAGGTCTTATTTCGATGCTGATGCTGCTTTACAGAATAATTGTACATATATTTCCCGTGCTTGGCGCCCATCCTGAAAAAATGGTTATAAAAACAATTGTTTTTACAATAATAATACCGTTTTCTGCAGTCTTTTTCTGTTCGTCTGCACATGCTGTACAGGAAAAAAGGCCTGCCCCGTTTGTTGAAAAAACTGTACCGTCAATTGCAGATGCTCCTGAAGTTTTTATATTGAACAGTCCTGTTGTAAATAAATACAGCAACCAATATGTCCCTGTACGTTTCATGCACCGAAAGCATGCACATGTGCTCAAGGACTGCACCATCTGTCACCACAGGGTATCACCTGAATCAGGTGTATCTTTTAAATAAGAAAAGGCAGTTAAAACCGGGGAAAAAATTAAAACAGGAAAAACATATGATAAAAAAAATATGATCAGGGCGGATATGTCTGCTGGGAAACCAATGGATAAATACGG
>WFQS01000304.1 GCA_015486915.1 Desulfobacteraceae bacterium | reverse complement strand
TTTATAAGTTGAACGAGATTGCTTGTCTTCTATCCCATCTACTTCGTTGCATCAAAGGCCGAATACGTTGAGTATGCAACCTTTAATGCGCCTTGTACATGGGGTAGGAATTCTGCGCTATTTCTGTTCAACTTATTTCATCTCCGATCCTTATCGGGAGGAAAATATTGTATCATCAGAAAGCTGTATTTTTTGATCAACAGGTAAATGAATCATGGGCAGCAGATGAATACGATGAACGGGAAAGAAACATCCTGAAAAATGTATTTGCCCGGTCAGGTACGTTCCGGAAAATGAAGATACTGGAGCCTGGATGCGGAACAGGCAGGCTCACCCGGATTCTTTCGGACAGAGCAGGCCCCTGCGGCCTTGTAGTTGCTCTGGATATCAGTCCCAATATGGTAAAAACTGCCCGTAAAAGGCTTGGAGGACGAAAAAACGTACAGGTTCACCTTACGTCCCTTGAAGAGATGATATCACGGGAAAACAGCCATGAGTCTTATCCTGGTGCCAGGCCTGCTCATCCTGCAGCAGATGGAAGAAATCAGGCTGAAAATGGTAAAAATCAGGCCGTAACCGGTAAAAACTTTTTCAAGGACAATAATGATAATATCAAATTTGATATTATCATCTGCCACCAGGTTTTTCCCCATTTTGAGGACAAACACAACATTGTTGTGCTGATGCATGAAATGCTCAAAAAGAAGGGCAGATTGATTATCCACCATTTTATCAGCCTTAAGCAGATAAATGATATTCATCGCAAGGCAGGAACAACAGTACAAAATGACACCATGCCCGGTTCAGAAGAAATGAAAGCTCTTTTCACAGAATCAGGGTTTAAAATTATTTTTATGAACGATGATGAGAACGGTTATTTTCTGAAGGCAGTTAAATTATAAAAAAAAGCCTTAAAAAAAATCGGGTTAACATAAAAGGATATAAAAAATAATGAAAGAAAAAACTGATGATTTAAATTTAAGAAAAACAATAACCATAACACCTGTGGGTATTGTAAAAAGTGAAATTAAAGAACCAAGCCTCACCGTCAGATCCGGTAACCTTGAACTGACGCAAAATTATGAAATAGTCAGGAAAGAGATAGAAAAAATCCGTAACCTCGTATCTGAAATTAAAATTGATGACCGTTTTAAAGGAATTCTTGATGGAATTGAAGAATTTTCCCATATTATTGTGTTGTACTGGCCGCACAAACTACCCCGGGAAAAACGTAATTTAATAAAAGTTCATCCCATTGGTTTAAAAGAACTTCCGCTTACCGGTGTTTTTGCCACATGCAGTCCTGCAAGGCCGAATCCTGTTCTTGTGACAATTGTAAAACTGATTGAACGTGACAAAAATGTTCTGAAAGTACAGGGACTGGAAGCCATTGACAACACTCCGGTGATTGATATCAAGCCGTACACACCGCATTATTGTGATGCAAACAATATCAGACTGCCTGTATGGATGACGGAGGTAATGAAGCATGTTGAAAAAAATGAAACAAAAACTGCATAAATCCATATTTTTTTGTTTTCATCAGGATATTGGAAAATATCGGTTCTGTCCTGGAAACGCATATCTTGTCAAAATTTTTTAAGAAAGGATGATCATATATTGATACACAGTCACAGCATACGGTTTTATTTGTCTTTTGTTGCCTTGATAATTATTTGCTGCCTGTTTTCAGCCATTGCATATGGAAAGGATAATAAAAGTGTAGCTGCAGATAACTTCAAAAGGATTGAAAAAGACACCAACGGTGACGGAAAAATTGACCGTGCAGCCTTTTTTGACAGTAAAGGTAAAATTGTAAGGCTTGAAACAGACAGCAACAAAGACGGTATTATGGATCGTTTTCAATACTATAAGAATGGCGCATTGATCCGCCTTGAGAGGGATACTGATTTTAACCGGATGATTGATACTATTGATTATTTCAAAAATGGGAAAAGAATCCGTCAGGAAAAAACAGGCCGGACAAAAAAAATCTGCCGGTTGACATTGTTTGACGGAAAAGAACAGCCTGTACTT
>WFQS01000303.1 GCA_015486915.1 Desulfobacteraceae bacterium | reverse complement strand
AGTATGTATTTTTTGTTTTCCAATATCTGCTACCTTATTTTCAAAGTACTCAGAGATATTAAGGCAAGTGTGATTGCAAGAATCCAGAACCTTACAATAACCTTTGATTCAGCCCAACCCTTAAGCTCAAAATGATGGTGAAGGGGCGCCATCCTGAACACCCGTTTACCCCCGCTCATTTTAAAATACCCGACCTGAATAATAACGGACAACGCTTCAATAACAAAAATACCCCCAACCACAATGAGTAAAATTTCCTGTTTTGAAATTACGGCAATAACGCCAAGGACAGCTCCAAGTGGAATGGACCCTGTATCCCCCATAAATATCTGTGCAGGATGGGCATTGAACCACAGAAACCCAAGGCCCGCACCGCCGAGAATCCCGCATACAACGGCAACTTCACCGCATGATGCAATATGCTTCACCTGGAGATATTCAGCTATTTTCACATGACCTGCAGCATAGGCAAAAAACATATATGCAACTGAAGCTATGATAACGGGACCGATTGCAAGCCCATCCAGCCCGTCGGTTAGATTTACGGCATTTGAGGTTGCCACAATTACAAAACACGAAAAACCAATATACCAGATCCCGAGATCCGGTGAAAAATTCTTGAAAAAAGGAATAGTCAGCTCTGTATTAAAATCAGGGCACTTATATATAAGCCAGCTTATCCCGAGACCTGCAATGATCTGGACGGAAAACTTTGCCTTTGCACTTAATCCCATGTTCCTTTTTTTAACCTGGGTAAGATAATCATCTATAAAACCTATGAAGCCGAATATCATCATGGTAAGCAGAATTATTCCTATGTAATGATTTGTGAGCCTTGTCCAGAGCAATGAAGAAACTCCCACTGCAAAAAGTATTAAAAGCCCTCCCATGGTGGGAGTGCCTTTTTTGCCAAGATGACTTTCCGGTCCGTCGCTCTGAATAAACTGCCCTATGTGCATTTCCGTAAGTTTTCTTATTGTCCATGGACCAAGGAAAAAACATATAAGGAAGGCCGTAAGTCCGCCATATATGGTCCGGAAGGTTATATACCGGAAAATATTTAAGAAGGATATCTGGTTATGTAATGGATAAAGTAATTGGTACAGCATGTTCCCTTTCCTGTCCTTTTTTTCCCTTTCCTGTCTTATTTTATAACGGCCATGAGGCCAAGCTGGACTGCGTTACAGCGCCTCTCAACGAATATAGAAACTCTAACAATTCAAACTATTTTGCAGGAGTTTATTATAAAACCTCCATAAGGCGGATCCGGATACTCTCAGACGGCTTCAAAGAATCAAAGATTCTGACAAACCATGGACCCGGGGCGCGGCCACAACCGTCCTGATATCCGGGAATTTTCATATTAAACCTGCAACAACATCCTCCATTTTCATTCCCCTTGAGCCCTTTACAAGTATCCATGCAGGTTGATCTTTTCTTCCAAGTATACTATCCACAATTTCTTTTTTCCCACCTTTCATTATCCTGTTGGCTTCAAGCCCTGCTTCAACAGCTCCCGATGCAATATGTTCAGCCATATCACCGTATACGTAAAGGCGTGACACACCTGAAAGCGCTGCTTTTTGTCCTGTTTTAAAATGAAGTTCAGCTGACTTTTCACCAAGTTCAAGCATGTCCCCGAGAACAACAAAACTTATTTGTTTTTTGGAAAGTTCTGCAAGGGTTTCAAGGGCACCTTTAACTGAATCCGGATTTGCATTATAAGTATCATCTATAATAAAAAAACCTTTTGAGGATTCCTTTATGGTCATTCGTCCTGATACCGGCGTAAAAGATTCCAGCCCCTTTTTAATTTCATTTCCGGATAAACCCGCAGTGAATGCCGCGGCAGCAGCTGCAAGGGCATTTATCACCATATAGGCTGCAGGGGTGTTCATGCAGATATTAACCTTTGAATAAGGGTTATCCGCTGCAAGTGTAAAACAGGTTTTCTGTGATATATGTTTTATTGATTCCGCCCTTATTACAGAATTTTCAGATGTTCCGGTTAAAATTATTTTTTCGATGCCGGAATTTTTTTTCGCTTTTTCTTCAATGATCTTCCAGCGTTTATCATCATGGTTGATAATTGCTGTTCCCCCTTTTGCGACAAAATCAAAGATTTCAGCCTTTGCTGTGGCAACTTCCAAAACAGTTCCAAGCCCTTCAAGATGGGCTTTTGCCGTATTTGTAACAACAGCAATATCAGGTGTGGCCATTTCTGAAAGCCATGAAAGTTCCCCTTTGTGGTTCATGCCCATTTCAACAATTGCCCATTGATGTTCATAAGAGAGTTTTAAAAGGGTAAGGGGCACTCCTATTTCATTATTAAAATTTCCCGTGGTTGTCAGTGTATTAAACCTTGTCTTAAAAATTTCCGATGTCATCTGTCTCGTGGATGTTTTTCCATTGGAGCCTGTTATGGCAACAAGCTTAACTTTTGACCTTATCCGCTGAAATTTTGCAAGCATGCCAAGGGCTTTAAGAGTATCATCCACCTTAAACAGGGTTATTCCTTCTTTAAAAACGCTTTTTTGATTTTGTTTTTCATCATGATTTTTGCCGGATCTGTCATCCTTATTTTTTCCTGCTGATCTGTTTTCTTCTGCAGACCCCTTCTTTTCTGCTGATCTGTTTATAAGAAAGAGCTTATTTTTGACAGAGTCACAAATGCTCTTTTTATGTTCGTCAAAATCTCT
>WFQS01000302.1 GCA_015486915.1 Desulfobacteraceae bacterium | reverse complement strand
AAATAATTAATTTTGATAAAAAACCCACACTTTTATTTATTATAATATTTGCCTGCGTTATGTGGACCGGCCAGTACAGTCTGCGTCATCTGTGGGCGCCTGATGAAGCACGCTACACCTATGTTGCCCAGGAGATGAATGATACGGGAAACTGGCTTGTACCCCAGAGAAACGGAAAATTTTATTCACATAAACCGCCGTTGATGTTCTGGCTGATAAAACTTGGCACCTTTGTCACAAACGGAAAATTCAACGGGGTATCAGGCAGGCTGCCAAGCCTTCTGGGCGGCATTCTTGCAATGTGGGCACTTGCAATGATTGCATGTAAATGGTTTGATACCACAACTGCGTGGTGGAGTTTACTGATTGTCGGCACTTCATATCTTTTCTGGTTTAAAGGGGGAACCGGCCAGATAGATATGCTTCTGCTTGGTCTTGAAATGATTGCTTTGTATCTTCTCTATGAAACAGATGAAAAGCCTGCTGTCTGGCGATCTTTTCTTGCATTTTCCTTTATGGGGCTTGCAGTGCTTGCCAAGGGGCCTGTTGGCTTTATTGTTCCTTCAGGAATTTATATATTTTCAAATCTTGCATCAAAAAATAAAAAATATATTCTGCGATGGCACTGGGTCTGGGGTACACTTGTCTGCCTTTTGTGGCCAGGCACATGGCTTTTGCTGGCAAAAATCAACCATGCACCGGATGCTTATTTTAATGAACTTTTATTTGCCCAGAATTTTGGAAGATTTGAAGGAAAATTTGGCGGGCATTACCACGCTTTTTATTATTATATCAAATACCTTTTAATTGATTTTTTACCCTGGATTGTTTTCATCCCTTTAAGTATTGCAGCAATTATCAAAGAAAAAACACATATTAAACAATTAAAAATGATCGCGGGGTGGATTTTTTTTGTTCTGTTGTTTTTCAGCCTTTGCAAAGGAAAACGTAATTTATATATTTTGTCTGTTTACCCTGCTGCAGGCATGATCATTGCTGCTGCCATTTCAAAAATGGATGACATGTCAAAAAAATGGATCCAAAGTGCTGTGTGGCCTTTTATTGCATTGATGGGGCTTATTGCCGTTCTTCTTGTTGCAGCACCTGTTGTGTATAAAATTCCCCAGGGAACAAAATTAAGTGCTGTAAACCTGAAATCTGTCTGTTTTCCCCTGTCTGCTATTTTTATGACAGGAATTTTTTTTCTGTTAAGGACCTATAAAAAAGAAGCATTGTCAGAACATTTTTTCATGAAAACCGTATCTGTGTTGATAATTGCTGAGCTTTATATTGGAATGGTCGTGTTTCCTGCATTTAATGCCGTGAAAACACCCGTTGTTTTTGCAGAAAAAGTACAGAAAATCACAGCACCGGGTGACAGGCTGATTTTATACAGAATGAACGGAGAAATAATGGCATATTACAGCCATCGCAGGGGGAAAAGAATCAATGACCCTGTAAGCCTTTTAAAAGAGATGGAAAAAACAAAAAAAGGAGTTGTGGTATTCAGACAGAAAACGTGGAAAACCATGCCCGAAAAATTTCGCAAAATGGGGATAATACACAAATTCACAGTGGGACATGGGCGGTTGTGCTGGCTTGAATACGGATATAACGGCCATGAGGCCGATCTGAAGACTATCAGATAGCCTCAAAGAATCCAAGAGTCTGAAAAATATTGGGCAGAAGTCGCGGAGCCTGCTCTCACTCCAAAAGGAATTCTACAGGAGTTTCATATAAAAAAAATATTATGAAAATACTTTTTGTTTGTTCTGCAAATGTATGGGGCGGAAATGAAAAATGGACGTCCATGGCCATTTCCCGGTTAAGAAAACAAAACAAAGTTTTCCTTTGTTATAAAAACAGGGATCTGTCGGAAAAATTCGGGAAAAATTTATCCGGATTCAGGGCACCTTTTAAAAATTATACCGATTTAATCACTTTTTATAAAATATTTTGTTTTGTGAAAAAACACAAAATCGACATCATTGTTTCAACAAAGAAAAAAGAATATTTTATCTGCGGGGTGGTGGCAAAGCTTGCCGGAATCAAAAACGTGTTAAGACTTGGAAGTGTAAGAAAGCTTAATAAGCCCGTATGGCATAATATTGTTTATGATAAATTGAATCACGGCATGATTGTCAATGCCCTGAGGATAAAACAGAATTTATTACAAAACGATTTTATGCACGATAATAAAATTAAAGTGATTTACAACGGTATTGAACAGGATAAAGCCAATAAAAACATTGTAAAAACCGATGATATGTTTTCCATAACAAGTTCCGGGAGATTGACAAAGCCAAAGGGCTTTCATCTCCTTATCATGGCTGTTGCAGAACTTCCCGTTAATATAAGGCAGAAAATTCAGGTAAAAATCATTGGAGACGGTCCTTATGGAAAAAAATTGAAGGATCTGACAGAAAAACTCAAAATTTCCCGGAATGTTCAATTTACCGGATTTGTAAATAACCCCCAGAGGATTATTGCTGCAAGCGATCTTTTTGTGCTTTTGTCATTTAATGAAGGGCTGTCCAATTCACTGCTTGAGGCCATGATTAACGGTATTCCTGTTCTTACAACAAATGCAGGGGGAGTAAGAGAATTTATAACGCACAAAAAAAACGGTTTTATAACTCAATCCATGGAACCTTCCGATATCGCGTCTGAGCTGAAAAATATCATTGAGAACCGGACAGAATCCGTAAATATCGGCAGAGAAGGCAGAAAAACAGTGGCAGAACTGTTTTCAATGGATAAAATGGGAACAGAAATTGAAAATTTTCTGAAAAGCGTGATCAATGTCTGAAAACAATGGAAAATCCGGAAAATCAGAAAACTCTGTAACGCCTGAAAAACCAGGTAGAATAAATATATTGTATGTGAGCCATTACAGCCATATGAGAATGGGGGGACAGAAAAGCATGCTCAATATTATTGAGATGCTTGACAGGGAGATATCTCAGCCCTTTGCCATTGTTCCTGAGCAAGGTGAATTGTCAGATGCACTGGAAAAATTACAATGCCCATGTGAAATTGTTCCCATGTGCAACCTGAAATTCATGCGCACCGGAAAAATTTTCAAGTTAATAAAATCAATCCGTAAAATCATAAAAGAAAAAAATATCCATATTATTCATTCCGACCAGGATCATGACACAGTGATCTGCAATTTTGCAAAACAAAAAACAGATGCAAAACTTATCTGGCATGTCAGAATAACAAGACCGTACAAATGGGACAGGATCAATTTCATTATGGCAGATAAAATTATTATGGTGGCAGATGATATAATACAAAGGTTCAGGGCAGATAAGGAAGCGATCAGGAAAAAATGCACAACAATTTATAATGGTGTAAATTGTGATCTGTTTGCCCCTGCTGATAAACACAGTGTCAAAAATCAAATAAACCTTCCAACAGAAAAATTTATTGTGATGTTTGCCGGCCAGATAAAAAAGGGCAAGGGAATATTTGATCTTGCATCTGCCCTTGATATTCTGCACGCCACAATGACAGATGAAAAAATGCCCCATGTTCTGTATATCGGAACCCCGAAAAATAAAAATGTCATGGCAGAGCTTGTCTCCCTTATCAAGGGAAAAAAGATAGATAAATTTGTATCCATACTTCCGCAGCAGAACAATATACACAAATGGATGCAGGCTGCCGATGTGCTTGCCGCTCCTTCCCATGAAGGGGTGGAAGGCATGGGCAGGGTGCTTTATGAGGCCATGGCATGCGGTACCGCCGTCATAACAACCGATATCTCCGGCAACAGAGAGGCTGTGACCCCTGAAACAGGATTGATTGTTCCGCAAAAATCACCTGCAGATATTGCAGCAGCCGTAAAAAAATTGATAAATGATAAAAAATTGCTTGCCGATTTTACAAAAAACGGACGAAAGCGTGCCCTTGAACTGTTTGATTTTAAAACAAATATCCGGTTTATTGAGCAGATTTACTGCAGTTTGTGTTAAAATGTGTAAACACTACAATGGTATCTCTAAGCATGGGGAACTTATTTTCAAGAGAAAAAAACCTTTCAATTCTTTTCTTTATATTAAGCTGAGATTTATCTCTTCCTGAGCACATATACATTTTTTCAACGCTGCAGCCGGCCTGGTGCAGCACTTTTGTAATTGTATATGGAGAGAACCAATACCTGTGATCTGAATTGATTTTTTCAATATTCCTGAGGGCATTATAGAAATTTTTCTTTCTAAAGGCATTGGGAACCGTAATAATTAATCCCTTTATTTTGTCTTTATATTTTATTCGCAATTTTGTTATAAAATCAACCGGATTATCAACATGTTCCAAAACCTCACCAAGAACCATATAATCAAAAGTATTTTCTTCTATAACTGCAATATGAGTCTGGTCTAAAATATCAGAGCAAAAAATATTTTTATAATTGTAATGTTCAGATATAAAATTCACCGCTTTTTCATTAATATCCACTCCAACACACAGGGCAGCATTATCATACAGCCTGCCATGAAACCATTTTCCTTTTTTTATGGTTTTTTCAATATTTTTAAAATGACCGGCAAACCCTAAATGAATTATGTTTTTACCCTTTACTGCGTGAATGACAGCCTCTTCGCGTGAAAGGTATCCACTGGAGAAATCGACATTAAACCGATGATTCGAGCTGAATTTTGTCCCATCAATATATTCAAAATGATTTTTAAAAATCATGTCTGCAATCTCCTTCAACTTATAAAATTTTCGATCCTTAAATATTTACACTGTTACGATATCATCAATTGCCTTAATAATCGTTTTCCTGAAGTACCTGTCATTGTCAGAATAAAAAGAATGGGCATTTTCCATTAATACATTGATTTTTTTGATTTGCATCATATGTTTAACAGCATTTTCAAGACCTGCTACGTCAATATAATATGCATAGGACAGTTTTTTACTTTCTTTTCGCACAGGTTTTACAAGAATACCACGATCCGGGTTAACAAGCTCGTTCATTGGTGGTGCGTCTGTTGAAACAATAAGGGCTCCGCAGCTTAAGGATTCTCCAATTGAATGTCCAAAACCTTCGGCACTTGATGGACATAGATGGACAGCACACCGGTTCATCAATAATTGAAGTTCGTCATTGCTGACATATTCAGATATGATGGTTAAATTTTTTTGATTATGCACCGGATAATCCATATTCCTCTTTACGACAGTGAGATGGGGGAAATCAGGATTTTTAATCCATGTTTTGATGATGATATCCGTTCCTTTCATCTTTGATTTACCGGCGATATGCAGATATTGGTTTTTATTTTTTTTTACCCCTGCCATCAACCGGTTTAAACTTGTAAAACTTGTAAAAACCGTATTTGTATTTTTTTTATTAAATATTTGAACAGCGTGTTTTGTTTTACAGAAAATTCCATCAAACCGGTTTAGAACCGATATCCATCTGGTTTTAAACCATTCGGGATTTGGGATGAGAATGTTTTTTTCTGCAAGCTTGAACCATTGCGGGTTTGCCCATTGCAAAAAGACATTAAGATCATAGGTTTTAGATGACCAGAATGCAAAGCGTTTTAATGATTTATAATCATTAAAATCAACTTTCCACCCCTGGTCATGGAATAGTTCCGTAAGGATATTGATATCCGCTGTCAGCCCTGCTGTATTGTCCCGTGCAATAATATTAATTTTCATGAACAAACCACATTCCAAGCCCCAAAATAAAAAATGTGAGCCATCCGGTTTCATATGAAAAAGAAGAGAGGAATAATCCGCTGATACTCGGAAGAAAGCAGGTGCTGAAAGAAGAAATCCACACGGCATCTATTTCATCCCCGGGCTTTTTTTTAATTAATTTCACTATGATTGTAATGATGAAAATGACAAAAAATATAAGCCCTGAAAACCCCTGCTCAACCAATAAGGTCAGCATCCAGTTATGGGCATGCAACACCCTGTGATTTTTAAATATCTGGGATGCGACGTCAGTAAGAGGCGGTTTAAATTTAAGTTTACTTATATCCATATCCCTGAAATTTTTCGGTCCGATACCAAATACAGATGGAAATTTCACTGCATACATCAAAGCCGCCCGCCAGAAATCGTACCTTATCTGATCATTTAACGTCATTTGAGATGGATTAAGGGTCAGTTTGATTGTGTTGACATGTCTGAAACGCTGCAGATATTTTGAATTTGGAAAAGAGAATATCAATGCCGTTAAAATCAGCACAATAAGAGAGCATATGATAATGACCGGAAAAATATTTTTAAATATTTTACGCCTGAATATAAAAACAGATACCAGTGGGAAGGTAATAATAACGCTTAATATACATCCTCTGCTGCCCATGACAAACAAAGTAAAAATCATGATCAACAGACTTACAACGGAAAAGATTTTTACAGGCAGGCTGTATCCCTGGCAATTATCAAACATGATACCGATACATATAAAAATTATTATGGACACATATGCTGCGGACCTGTCAATCCCATTTAACGCTAATAAATTGAAATCTTCGGCATGACTGCCATGGATGAATTGCCAAAAGCCTCCAATATCGGCGATTACGGCACCTGCAACAAGCAGTATCAAGGCCGTTTTAATGATATTTGAATTGTATCTCCCCTTTGACAGTATCCAGAAGGTACTGAAAAAATAAAAATAGTGTTTAAAACCTTTTATCCCATAGTGCAACGGCCAGTTTATAACCGTGCTGATCAAACTAATGGATAAAATGATAATGACCAGCGTTTCAAGAAAAGATGGTTTTCTTAATTTTACTCTGCTGTCCAGAATTCTCCAGCCTGCAGCGCCTAAGAGAAGCAGGCCATAACCCATATGTGTAGGAGCATCAAATACCGGCAGGGAAAAAGCCAGAATAAACATGCCGGCTGTTTCCATTCCCTGAAATTTTTTTATAAGACGATTATTCATTGTGTTTAATATTATTTATTTTTCCCTAAGGATCGGAGATGAAATAAGTTGAACAGAAATAGCGCAGAATTCCGGTTATAAAATTTTCGATCCTAACCCAAGATTAGACATAAAATCCGGTAAATCGTACTTCACCACTGCCCTTGACCATCTTTTTCTGTAAAACCTGCTTAATTTCCTTATACTTCCCTTAAAATAGAATGCCTTATCAAAATCAATAATATAATTTTTATCATCTGCATCAATCAAAACATTTCCAGGATGAAGATCCACATGGTAAATACGATTTCTTATTAACTTTTTTATATTTAAAGATATTTCAGGAAAAATTTTCATGGCTCTTTTTTTGTTCTGCACGGCAATTTCTGCAAAATTCTGACATTGATTTATTCTTTTTGTAACAAGCCATGCCCTGTAAAATAAATTTCCCCGGCTCACATATGCCAGGGGAAAAGGCACATTAACTCCTGCTTTTTCCGCCATAAAAAGCATTTCAAATTCTTTTTCAGCGCGTGTCTGACCACGAAATTTAAGGTAAGTTCTTTTATTAAAACAGGATATCAGTCCGCCCCGTTTATATTGTTTAATAATAACATTTCCTGCTTCGGGGACATAAATGGATTTAACCGTTCCTCTTCCACCAAGAACCGGCTTTTTCCCGTTGAAATCGGAATCAATATTGCCCTGGCCCCTGGAATCATTAAACTCCATGGAATCGTTAAAAAAATCATCTGAATTTGAAGGCTGGAATTCGAATATGCCAATAAGCTTTTCAAGTGTCTCCCTGCTTAATTTCACACTTGAACCAATGGCAAAGGATTTATATTCTTTATGATAAATAACTGACGCTGCCATCTATTTGAAGTGAACCTTTTTAAGTGATTTTTCTGCAGGTAAGACTGTATCAGGAAATGTTGCCATTGACGTAAGGACCTTTTCAATACGGGCAATATCCTCGGGAAGATCAACTTCAGGAGAATCGTGTTCTGTTACTACAACTTTTATTTTAAAACCGTATTCCAGGACTCTGAGCTGCTCAAGCTTTTCAGTATTTTCAAGTAAACCTGTTTCAAGGGATGCAATCTTATCAAGAAAACTTTTCCTGTATGCATAAAATCCAAGGTGCTTGTAATATACGGAGTCTGATACGGTATCCCTTGGAAACGGGATACTGGATCTGGAAAAATAAAGGGCAAAACCGTTGTTATCAAAGACTACTTTAACATCCTTGGGATCTGTTATCTCTCTTTTGTTTTTTATCTTAAAAGCAAGGGTCGACATGCCAAGATCCGGGTCGGCCCTGAGGGGTTCCGTAAGCTCATCAAGGCATTGGGGATTAAAAACCGGCTGATCCCCCTGGATATTGATTACAATATCGTCAGGTGCAAGCCCAAGTATGTCAGATGCCTTTGCAACCCTGTCCGTTCCGGACCTTATCTCTGAAGGAGTCATAACAGAGAGTGCGCCAAATTTTTTAACGGCCCTGTCTATACGTTCATCATCTGTTGCCACTGCCACCTGGGTAACCAGGGATGATTTTTCCGCCTGTTCATAGACTCTCTGGATCATGGATTTTCCTGCAAGCAATTGAAGCGGCTTGCCAAAAAATCGTGTGGACCCGAATCTTGATGGTATAATTGCTGTTATCATTATTTATATTT
>WFQS01000301.1 GCA_015486915.1 Desulfobacteraceae bacterium | reverse complement strand
TACTCAACGTATTCGGCCTTTGATGCAACGAAGTAGATGGGCCGGAAGACAAGCAATTTCGTTCAACTTATAAAATTTTCGATCCTAAGTATGGAAGCATTGTTCAATTGACCTTAAATTATTATTAGGAGGAAAAAGATGATAAAAAGGCGATGTTTATTATTTGCATTGTTTGGCCTGATTGCCGCTGCATCATTTTTGTTCGTATCAGATGCCGGTGCGTTTACACTCGATTCCGAAGGAAACTATCAGCTTGGCGGCTATTTACGCCAGACTTTTGGCGTAAGAATGGAAGACAGCCTGGATTCGACTAATTCAGGTCCTTTTGCATCAGGGAATAAGAAATGGGATATGTCCACGGCGCGAACCGAACTTTTTCTGGATTTTTCAGCAAAATTTAGCGATAAATTACGGTTCAACGCAATCGCCAGGGGATGGTATGAGGGAGTATACGGCCTTGATGATGATGTTAACCAGTATCCGGTTCACCTCAAAACTGAACCCGGCCCTGATTCTAAAAATATGAAGAATGACTGGGATTTCAGGGAATATTATCTAACCAAAATAGCAGGTGATTTTATTATAAAAGCCGGAAGACAGCAGATTGCCTGGGGTGAGGCAGATGCCATGCGGCTTGCTGATGTGATAAACCCCCTGGATTTAAGCTGGGACTGGTCATTTCCTGCATGGGAAGAAATTCGTATTCCCCTATACATGCTGGACGTTGTTTACAATGCACCACAGTCAAAACACGATCTTGGTTTTGAGATAGTATGGGTCCCTGCTGACTTCAGACCCCACCAGTATGCAGCCCCGGGCGCCAACTGGTCACTGTACAGCGGCGGCTTTGGTATGCCTGATTTTGTGGGAACGACAATCTTCAATCAAATGCGGCATGACCTGCCGAGCAATGATCTTGGGAACGGGCAGGGAGGCATTAGATTAAAGGGAACATTTGGTGAGTGGAAAACTACACTTTTCGGGTATTATCAAAGAGATCAGATTGGAGTAACACTTCTTGATCCGGGTGCGGCTTTGGATCCTGTAAATTATCCATTTAAAAATGAATATCCTCATATCATGAATATTGGCGGTACATTTAACATGTATTGTTCATCACTTGAAACGGTTTTTCGCGGAGAGGCAGCCTATGTAATTAACCAGCCGTACGGTACAAACCTCGGGTCAAATGATGGCAAAAAATTTGCACCTGTTTCTGAATATGAAGAAAGTGATACATTTGCCATGATGCTGGGTTTTGACAAAAACATAATGATTCCCGCACTTAATAAGACTAAATCTTTTTATTTCAGTGGCCAGTGGTTCAATAAATGGATATTGAATCTCGATTCAGACAAATACCTCACATTCTTAGGGGATAATGATGCTAAAACATGGCAGACGATCGGTTCTCTTTTGATCAATACTGAATATTATGAAGGAAAAATAATCCCTCAATTGCTCGGAGTACACTTTTTTACGTCAGACAGCGGGTTTTTTGACGGCAGCATCACGTACAAGCCTACTTTTACCTTCAGTGTTACTGCCGGAATTGTGACAATATGGGGGAATAACAACCAGTCGGGACTCTATTTTGGTCCGGTAAAACAAAACGATCAGTTGTATTTAAAGGCTAAATGGAGTTTTTAATGATCATTTAAAGGCTTGTTTTAAGCATGCTTTTAGCTTCTAATTCAGTTAAATCTTATTGTGGAGGAAATAATTATGAAAAAATGGTTTATACTTTTGGTATGCTGTATTGTGACTCTGGGATTTGTTTCATCTGGCAATGCTGAAATGCGGGAACCCATTAATGGAACAGGATGGCATTATCCATGGAAAGATACATATTCCAAATGGAAACCCGGCAACATGCAGTATGATAAAGCTCTGTTCGATCAGGATGTGATCAAAGCCTATGGCTGGGAAGCAGAGGATGTTGATAAGATCAAAGACTTGATACCCCCTTCTATTTACAGAGTTTTGAAAAATCCAAAAATCTGGGGGCCAAGGAGGATTAATGTTACAGCTTATAGAAAAAACAGCGGTTATTTATGGAAACGTTTTGTAAAAGCTACAGAAAAATATAAAGGAACTGCAACGATTGACAAATTAGGATGGATTCGAAATTACAAAGCCGGAGTTCCCTTTCCGAACCCTAAAACCGGACTTGAAGTGTTATGGAATTTTAAAAAACATTTTAGTGAGGATGACCGTATACTTTCAACGGTAACTATTATCACCGACCGCAGCGGTCAGGTACGGTATCAGACTTCTGACGGCAACCTGATGTATTTTGACGGAAGGCTGGATGTATCACCAAAGCCACTTTATGAACCAAACCCAAATAATGAAGTGCGTATCGATGTATACGCCAATGCTCATCCTTACGAGATGCGGGGAACTTTGTCGGTGATCACCCAGCATAACGATCCCAACAAGGAAGATTCATTCTGGCTGTATCTTCCGGCGCTCAGAAGAGTACGCCGTCTTTCAGCAGCTCAGAGGACTGACAGGCTTCCAGGCGGTCAGGATCTTATGTGGGAAAATTTTGATATCTTCAACGGCAACCCAACTAAATACAATTGTAAGCTTATCGGCAAAAAAGAGATGCTGTTCGTACATAACGGTGATCCTAAAGGTGTATGGATAGAAGGTAAACATTTAGCCGGTCCCAATGATTACTATCAGAAAGTGCAGGTATATATAGATGAAATGACACCAAAGGACCCTGATTTTCCATTTTCAAAAATTACATTTTATGTGGATGCAAAGACATGGATGCCCTATTGTGGTGAATGGTACGACAAGGAAGGGAAACTCTATCTTTTCAGCATTTTTCAGTATGCGCCGGGGAAAAATGGAATATTCTGTCCGGTAGTCATGAATCACTGTGATGTACAGAAGATACACAGTACCGGATACTGTGTAACTGATCCAAAGTACAACACCGGCCTGACCCCGGATTACTTTAAGGTGGATAACCTTAAAATGGCGTATCCTTCGAGGTAAGTTTTATAATAAGGTCCCCTGCAAACCGGGGCTTCGTGCCTTACCCCTGAATTTCTGTAATAAAAAGCAAGAAATTAAGTCAGGTACAAGGGTTACATGCATCGTACGCTTTTGAGGTATAGCTTTCTTCATTTTATATGGAACTCCTGTAAATTTTTTTTTAAATAAGAGTTTCAATATTTGTTGTAAGGCTGTCTGCGAGAATCCAGATCCGCCTCATGGCGGTTACTTTGGGGCTGTATGAGAACTTCCATATCGCCTCAAATAATCAAAAATTTTACAGCCATGGGGTATGTGGCAGATTGTGCATGATCTGCAAGGTCTGCTACTACTACCCTGTGTGTTTTTTTATAAGAAAGAGCTCATTTTTGACAAAGTAACATAATACTCTTTCCATGTTCGTTGAGAGGCACTGTAACGCAGTTCAGATCTGCCTCATGGCAGTTATAAGAAAGTCTTTGTAAAACAACGTGTGGCTTTGATTTTTTATCAGAATCTTTGATTCTTTGAGGCAAATCTGGGCCAATCCAGCTCGGCCTCATGGCCGTTATTCAAAAGACAAATATAAGGAGCATTATGTCCAGAGCGAAAACATCTAAAAGTTTTTCTAAAACAACATTAAAGCTTTTGGGATTTTTGGTTGCACTTTTCAGTGCAGGTATCGGTATTGGCGGGGGAACCATATTTGTTTCCGCATTCATATCTGTTTATAAGTTCGATTTTAAGCGGGCAGCGGCGACTTCTCTTGCAGCTATTATCCCCATTACATTTGTAGGGACAGTATCGCATTTGTTTGTTTTTTCCAATCCTCCTTCAGGCAAATATTTTCTTGTTTTTATTCCCATGTGTATCTTAGGCACTATAATAGGTTCAAACTATATTCATCAATGGAAGAGCCAATTACTTAAATGGATTTTTGCTGTTTTTCTTCTCATTGCAAGCCTTCGAATCTTAAAAATTGCAGATTTTCCATTTTTAATGTTTTCCAGCATGAATGAAATTTCCTGGGCCCATGAAGTTGTTTTTATCATGGCTTTCGGCATTGTAATTGGTATCATCGCAACATGGCTTGGGATTGGCTGCGGGTTGCTCATTGTTCCGTTTTTTGTGATTGTGATGAATTTTAATATGCACCAGGCTATCTGCCTGTCTTTAACCACCATGTTTTTCTTAACAACTTCTGCCACACTAATGCACCACAAACTTACAAATTTGGATTTCAAGGCTTTTAAAATTTTATTTTTCCCTTCTCTTGCAGGTGCTGTGACCGGAGCTGCCTTATCCGGCCTACTGCCAGGCTTTTGCCTTAAGCAAATATTTGGCGTTATCCTGATGATTATTGCTTTGACATATCTGTTGCAACCGACTTTAAAAATAATAAAAACCCACAAAAAAAAAGAGAATGCCCTTTATTAAGGAGACACAAATGCCGGATCTAATCTATGATACTTTGAAAAAAGCTTTGGAAGAAAAAATTATCTTCTATAATCTTGCCGATAAACATATCAACATAACGTGCAAGGCCCTTTCGGCAAAACAGGCCATCGGGACTCCTGATCATGATGACTATCCCATCATCAAAGGCAGAGAAGTCATGGTCGAGGCTGATTTTCTCAATGCAAAGGGCCAGAGCTTCACAGATGAGTTTGAAAACAAGGCATATCGGGTCAAGGATTTCTTGACTATGGACCTTTCCTCCAGCAGAAAACGGGCATCTTTTATTGCAGGGTTGAATGCTGTCTACAGGTATCTTGATCTTGCGGATAAAACGATTCACTGCAAGGATAAGGAACCGGTTCTCTGTGCAAAAAAACTTCCCGATTTCATATCAAGAGAGGCAAAGGTTCTTCTTGTAGGCCACCAACCAAGATTTCTTGAAATCCTGGCTTCCCATTGCAAGGTACGGGCAGTTGATCTGGATGAGGACAACATCGGAAAAAAAATTTTTAAAGTCACTATTGAATCTACAGAAAATACCCCAAATGCCATCAATTGGTGCGACATGATATTTGCAACCGGTTCAACCATAGTCAATAACACCATTT
Source organism: Desulfobacteraceae bacterium (assembly GCA_015486915.1). The sequence continues at coordinate 471 of WFQS01000301.1, read as the reverse complement.
CAAACTTCATTGACGCTGGCAAGCCTGTTGTTTTTTATGGAGTGACCATTAGTGCACCTGCAAAGGTTCTTAAACTTACAACCTTTTGTGAATACGGACATTGAAATAAAAATGGAAATACAAAATCCAATTGTTGTGAAAAGACAGGTGTTTTTTTGTGAGGTGAGGCAGGCGGGGATGTGCATATTGCCATAGAAAAACCTTTCGCCTTACGTGCCCCGGTATCTTTACCTCATCTTTATCCATAGGCACCCCAAATTTCCGTAGCAACCTGCATGCGGTTTTACAAAGGGCAGTTCACCATGATTACAGAGTCATGACTGTGTAATGTAAAGGTGATATTTACAACTGCATACGAAATAACGGATAATACCCGAAATTTCGTATGCAGTTCGATTTAATTTCAACTCGTGATTTTTTTTTATTTTAAAAACATTTACTTTTTCAGTTGTTTACGCCCCGGTGTGATTG
>WFQS01000300.1 GCA_015486915.1 Desulfobacteraceae bacterium | reverse complement strand
GATAATAACATTACAGACAAAAGCAGCATTGGGGATGGGAAATAAAAATAATGAAGCTTCCTGAATTTTCAGTAAAACAGCCAGTGGCAGCTCTCATGATTTTTCTCGGATTGATTTTAATCGGGAGTTTATGCCTTTTTAAGCTCAATATTGATATGCTGCCTGAAATCAACCCCCCGGTTATTTCCATTTTAACCACGTGGCCCGGGGCAAGTGCATCGGACGTGGAATCAGAGGTGACAAGACCGATAGAAGACCATGTAAACGGTGTGAATAATCTTGATGAGCTCACATCAAAATCCCTTGATAACCTGTCCGTTGTGTCCTGTAAATTTAACTGGGGGACCAATCTGTCCGTGGCAATTAACGATGTAAGGGATAAGCTTGAACTTGCAAAACGCGATATGCCCGATGATGCTGAAACACCCATGATATTTAAATTCAGCAGTGCAAGCGCCCCGATCCTTTTCATGAATATAACAGGAGACAAAACCTGGCCGAGACTTTACAGGCTGGTTGATAAACATATATCCGATGAATTAAAAAGGGTTCCGGGAGTAGGCGCCATAATTCTCTACGGAGGACTGCGCCGCAGGATCAACGTGTATTTTGATTTAGCTAAAATCGAAGGTTATAAACTCTCTCTGTTGAAAATCAACAAAATCCTTGCCGCTGAAAACATGAACATTCCAGCGGGAAATATCAAATCCGGACTCCATGAATACTTTGTCCGGGTTCCTTCCCGTTACAAGACAATGGATGATATCCGTAATACAATTATCGGGTCATTTAAGGGAAATCCCGTTTATCTTAAAAATGTTGGAAAAGTAACAGATTCCTATAAACCCCGTGATATAAACGGCTGGGGAGACGGGAAAAAGGGCATCATCCTGATTTTACAGAAACAGGCAGGAAAAAATACCGTTGAGGTGATTGACAGGATAAAGGCAAAGCTTGCAGAAATTAATAAAACACTGCCCTCCGATGTACAGATCGATATTACAACGGATAATGCCGAGAACATTAAAACTTCCATAAAAAACTTAAGGGCATCATTATTATGGGGTATATTTTTTGTAGTTCTTGTGACAATTATTTTTTTAAGAAGATTTAAAGCTTCCATCATCATAGCCCTTACCATACCTTTTTCTTTGATCATTGCATTTATTTTCCTATATATCGGCAAATACACCATCAATCTTGTATCGCTGATGTCGCTTGCCATTGCATCGGGCATGGTCGTGGATAACGGAATTGTTGTGCTTGAAAATATAGTGAGATATCTTGACAAAGGGTTAAGTCCTGAAAATGCTGCCATTACAGGTGCTTCTGAAATGGGTATGGCAATAACAGCTTCCAGCATGACAACGGTGGTTGTGTTTGTACCTTTGATGTTTCTTTCAGGGCTTGCAGGGATTATTTTCAAGCAGCTTGGTTTTGTCATCATAGTTACAATTCTCGGCTCCCTTTTCACGGCCCTTACCATGACACCCATGCTGTCTTCAAAATGGGTGAGAAGTTTTAAAACTGCAAAGAGTGAAAAAGATGTCCTTTCAGAGAAAAATTTAGCAGCAGAAAACACCGGAGAAATTTCTAAAACCGGAGAAGCTACAGGAATCAGGGAAGATGATGATCCCACAGAAATATTGGAAAATAAGGAACAAAACAGCCTTAATCCCCGTATGGGATTCATGGCAAAATTGTATCAAATAAGTGAGAACGGTTTTAATTCGGTTGAACGGGGATACGAATATCTTCTCACCTGGGCACTTGGGCACAGAAAAAGCGTTATTGTGCTGAGTATAGCCGTTTTTTTAAGCAGTATTTCCCTTATCCCGTTTCTTTCCACTTCATTTCTGCCTGCAACGGATACAGGAGACGTGGATGTTACTTTCCGCTTAAGTGAAGGAACGCGCATTGAAGAAACCAACAGGGTTGTTGAAGCCATATTAAAAAATATAGATACCATAGTAAAACCCGGTGAAATGAGACATTCATACGGATTTGACGGCCAGTCTGAAAAAGGATACGGCGTGGCCTTAGGCTTTGATGAAGGTCCCAACTGTGGTGAGGTGGGATTTAAACTCGTTGACAGGGATAAACGGAACAGGAGCGCAAAGGAAATTGCAGCTCTTTTACGTAAAAGGGTGAATCAGATTCCAGGGGTCAGTAAAATAAAAGTAAGGGCACAGGACATGATGACAAGTGCATTAATGGGCAGCGGGTCAAAACCTGTTTCCGTGGAACTCCAGGGCTCTGATCTTGACCAGCTTATAGTTTTTGCCCATAAATTAAAAAAAAGACTGAAAGAAATACCCGGTCTTGTGGATATCGATTTAAACCAGAAGGATCAACGTCCTGAACTCTGGGTAAAAATAGATCGTGCCAAGGCATCCATGCTTGGAATCAGTACCGCTCTTATCTCAGCTACACTTAGAAATTATTTTTACGGAAACAAGGCATGCGAATTTACAGACGGGGGGGACAGATTTGATATTTTCACAAGGCTTGCTGATAAGGATAAAGACAACCTTGACAGTCTGCTTGATTCCCCTGTTTTTACGCAGGACGGCAGGATGATACGCCTGAAAAATGTTGCCAGGGTGGTAAATGGAATGGGCCCCATTGAAATACAGCGCAAAAACAGACAGAAAATAGTTAAAGTGGACGCTGATTTATTTAAGAAATCCCTTGGAAATGCAAATTCCGATATTAAGGAACTTTTAAAAAAAATGGAGATCCCCGATAATATTTCCATAAGTTTTGGCGGAGATATAGAGGAACAGCACAAGGCTTTCAAAAGTTTAACAGAGCTTCTCATACTTGGCATTATCCTTGTGTACATGGTGATGGCATCTTTATTCGGTAATCTGCGTGATCCTTTTATCATTATGTTCTCTCTGCCCTTTGCGTTCAGCGGAGTGTTTTATGCATTTTATTTTTTCCATGTCACCCTTGGATTAATTTCATTCATGGGTATTATAATGCTCATAGGTATTGTGGTGAACAACGCCATTGTTCTTCTTGACTATACCCATATACTGCAGAAACGGGGAGAAAAGGTTTTTCAGGCTGTGACCCATGCAGGAAGAAACAGGCTCAGGCCGGTGTTGATGACAACTTTTACCACCCTTTTCGGAATGATACCCATGGCGGTTTCTTCGGGAGTCGGGGCGGAGGTGTGGAATCCACTTGGAATTACCATGGTGGGGGGGCTGCTTGTTTCAACCCTTGTAACCATGGTCCTTATTCCGGTGATCTATTATCAGTTTGAAAGAAAAAAGGAAGAAATAACCGATGAATCCTGATATAATAAATATATTTTTTACCTTTGCATGTTTTTCCATTGCAGGATGGATACTTGAGGTGTGCTATCGTTCTGTTCCTGCGGGCAGGTTTGTCAATCCCGGACTTTTAACCGGGCCTTATCTTCCCCTCTATGGCACAGGGGCTTTACTGCTTATAATGGATATATCCATTTTCGGCAGATCGTTTATAATTATAAAAATTGCAGGTTATTTTTTAACCACAACGGGTCTTGAACTTGTATCTGCACTTGCGGCCCACTATTTTTTCAACACTTCTTTATGGGATTATTCAGACCAGAGATTTAACTTTAAGGGACATATCTGTCTTAAATATTCCATTTACTGGATAATGCTTGCATTTGGATTTGAATATCTTATAATGCCATTTTACAGGACAGTCGCTTTACAACTGCCATTATTTGTAAAATTGATTTCTGGCGGAATGATAATAAGCATAATGGCCGTTGATTTTTTAAGCCTTGTGTTTCATAAATTTTTATTTTTTACCAAAGAAGAAAAAATTATTATTGATAAAGAATTTATGGAAATAGCGAGACCTGTGACAGAACTTCCCGAGGTGAGAAAACTTGCACAATATGAACATCACAACGGCAAGACAAGGCTTGGCCATGTAATAGAGGTTGCATATTTAAGCTTTTGCATTGGAAAAAAACTGTCACTTGACTGCAGGGCCATTGTAAAAGCTGGCATACTCCACGATCTTTTTTTTTACGACTGGCTCCATGAAGGGCCGAAGCTCCACGGCTTCAGGCATCCTGCAATCTCCCTTGCAAATGCAAAAAAAATTACACATCTTACAAAAAAGGAAGAGGATATCATTAAAAAACATATGTGGCCACTTACACTTTCACCGCCGCTTTATATGGAATCTTTTGTTGTCTCGCTTGTGGACACATTCTGCTCCATAAAGGATTATATGAAAAAGAAACCGAAATGATGTCATATAATGGCCATGAGGCGGAGCTGGATCAGATCAAAATCCAGCAACCTCTAAGAATAAAAGATTCTGACAAATGATGAAAATGATAATGGCATAATGCCGCCCCCTGTGGGTGATAGATCCAGCCTAAGGACAGTCGGCGGGTATTTTGCCTTGCCGAGCTAAAGCGCAGGAACTGCGGTCAAGTATGTCCTCAAACAGCCTGCGCTTCTTAACGCCCGGCAAGGCAAAATACCTGATCGCCTTTGTGTCCTGATGGGCTGGATCTATAACCCACAGGGGGCTATGCTGTCGACACTTTGAGCTGCATTTTTATAAACCGCCATGAGGCCGTTATAAAAAAAAAGAATCGTCTGGATAATTAAACTCACGAGTTAAAAAGGTGCACAATGACAGAAAACAGCAAAACAAACTGTAAATATCACGCAGGAATAGATATCGGTTCAACCACGGCAAAGCTTGCAGTACTGGATGATAAAGGGGATCTTATTTTTTCACGTTATCAACGTCACCAGGCAAAAACCATTGAAACGATTCATAAAATTTTAGAAAATGCAGTGGAGGTTCTCGGGGATATTGAATTTGACCTTAAAATAACCGGATCTGCAGGCATGGGTGTTGCCGAGAGCTTTAATATCCCATTTGTCCAGGAAGTTGTTTCCTCTGCCCATTTAATTGAAAAGATGTTCCCAGAAGTGAGAACTTTTATTGAACTTGGCGGGGAAGATTCAAAGATCATATTTTTTGATGATCATTTCAGACCGGACATCCGCATGAACGGAAGCTGTGCAGGGGGAACAGGTGCTTTTATCGACCAGATGGCCGTACTTCTCAATATTGATGTGAAAAAACTCAATGAACTTGCAGGAAAATCAACAAATATTTATCCCATTGCATCAAGGTGCGGGGTGTTTGCAAAAACAGATATCCAGGCATTGTTAAGCCGGCATGTATCAAAGGAAGATATTGCTGCATCGGTATTTCATTCCGTAGCACTCCAGGTGATAACATCCCTTGCCCATGGACGGTCAATAGAGAGTAAAATATTATTTGGCGGAGGTCCCTTAACTTTTTATCCCAATTTAAGGAAGGCGTTCATAAATTTACTGGGACAGGATCAACCCAATGAATGCCTGATACCGGAGCATCCCGAGCTTATACCTGCAATGGGGGCTGCAATGATTGAAAGCGAAAAACCATTTGCAGTAAAAATCAGCGGATTTTTATCCATGACAAAACAGGGTATCCCCCTGTCATCTGTGGGCGGCACAAAAAGACTTCATCCTTTATTTAACAATAAAACGGAATTTGAAATCTGGAACAAAAGACACAACAGGGTTAAAGT
>WFQS01000299.1 GCA_015486915.1 Desulfobacteraceae bacterium | reverse complement strand
TCAATTCCATTGGATGCAAGTGCATTAAGCATGTCTAACATTTGATTTCCATTTTGTTTTACAGGACCATAACATCCTCTGCAGGGAACCCCTGCTGATATGCATCGGGGCGTTTTTTTATCGCCTCCGCAGCCTGCCCGCGTTACAGGCCCCATGCATAGAATTCCCTGCTCCAGCAGACATTTCATATTGTCAATTGGTTCAGCGGGATTTTTAAATTCAGGAGTTATGAAAAATCTCTGCAGTTTTTCAACCTGACCCTTGCCATGGCGTATGGCAGGGCAGGTGTCGCAGACACTTTTTTCAGGCAGATCCTCTGTTTTTCCGCTTATCAGACCTGTCAGCGCATTTATGATATTATCCGGATGGGGCGGACATCCCGGCAGATAAACATCCACATTTATTTTTTCATCAACAGCATAACATCTGTCAAGAAGAGGCGGAACACCATCATCCGGTATCTCATTGGGCTGGTCCGTTGATTCCGTGGAATAATATCTTTTAAAAAGATCATCATTCGTAAATTCATTGATTAAGGCGGGAATCCCGCCATGGGTGGCACAGGTGCCAAGGGCAATGAGAATCTTGCATTTTTTCCTCATCTCTTCTGCAACCTCAAGATGTTCCTGATTGCGGATGCCGCCGCTTATCAGTCCCACCGTTGCTTCGGGGATATCCATTTTGGTCTTATCCCCTGCCTGGCCGTAGTACTTGTGATCCATCAATATCGGAATATGCACAAAATCTATCAGGCCGAGCACATCTAACAGGCGTGCTCCAAGGTCAACAACAGCTATCTCGCATCCTGCACATGAGTTCAGCGATTCGCTTGCCACTGTTACTTTTTCTGACATATATTTTACCTCCTGCGATTTTTGAACCGCGTTTCAGCTTCTTTTTTTTATTGATTTTTTCATTCCTTAATGATTACAGATGGGTTCAATGCACGTCTGTTTGCCCTTGCAGCCCGTCTTTTTGCCGATGCAGCCTGCATTACCCTGGTAAGTGCACTGCTTGCGTATTCAGGGGCATCTTTGTGGCTGAATTCCTGTAATACCGTGGAACGGGCATCTGCAAATGCTGCCCTGCCCTTTGGCGTACGGGAAATCACCGTTGTCCATCCGTCGGGTGCTCCGATGCCGCCAAAGGATATATCTGCATACTGGGATGCATAATCATTGCAGAATCTGCATGCATAACGTTTCATAAAATCAAGATATTTCATATCAATACCTTTGGATTCACCGTTTTCCAGATAAACCATGAACTGATCCTTTATATTGATTCTCACAACGTCATCCCAGTTAAACCCTCCAATTTCAGCAAGTTTTTTGCGCTGCTCTTCTCCGAATATGAAATTACCGGAACAGAACAGGCCAAGGGTTATGCTGATGGAATCAGACGGCATAACGCCGATGGTTTCCATCCTGCGGAATGTATGAATCTGACATGGCGTTCCCACAAGAGCTACCCTGCGCAACCCCTTTCTCATCAAAGGGCTGAACTGTTCAATGGCGCGGTGTGCCATATATTCATCACTGAACTCAGATATTCCATGGGAAGTATCGGAAAAAAATCCTGCTGAGTCAATGATCTCTTCTCTTGTGGATGCAAGAATCGGTTCACGTTGGAACCTGCCCGTCTGACGGGTTACAATGGCACCGTCAATATGACCTGTATCAAATAAGTGCAGTAAAAGGCCAGTAACCACACCTCCGTCTGTGGCCATTTTCCGGATATCAGGATCAACAGCCCTTGCAACACTTGTTTCCATTACCCTGCCAATGGGTTCGCTCCAGTTTATTCGTTTTTTTGTTTCAGCGTCAAGTTCATCAATTTCCGGGCATATAAGATAGCAAAGCCCGCATTCAATGCACTTGTCCATATCCTTGTACCGGGGCTTTCCATCTTCATCAAGTTCCAGCGCACCGTAATTCACTGCCGTACAAAAAGCCACACAGCCGCCGCAACGGTGGCACAGCCCCGGTTTCTGGACTTCCTGTACAAGATTGAAAAAAGTTTTCATTATACCTCCTGTATATTATCAAAAATTTTATTCATTTATTGTCTTTGAAAAACCTTTGATGAAATTGTCTATATTTCAGACTCAGGGTGAAAAACTGCAACACCGGCAAGATCATCGCCAAGATAGGCACGTTCATTTGGCCCTAAAATACCAAGTGAAAGACATATTAAAGTCCATAAGTGGACAGTACTCCAGGCATGGTCGTGAATTTCGGCAAGGTCGTGTACCTGGGCATGGCAGTTGTGGCATGGGGTAATGCAATAATCAGCCTTGGTTGCAATTATCTGATCTGTTTTGATCTGGCCGAATTTATGCCGCTCTTCAGCGTATCCTGACTGCAGGAATCCACCGCCTCCACCGCAGCAGTAATTGTTGGATTTGTTGGGATACATATCAACAAAATTTTCTTCTCCAACAACTTTCTTTACCACAAACCTGAGGTCTTCAGCCACCGGATCTCCAAAGGATTTACGAACAAGCTGGCATGGGTCCTGAACAGTGAATTTAATTTTAAGGTCTTTATTCCAGTCTGCATTTACTTTTAATTTTCCCTGCCTGATCCATTGTGCGTAATATTGAATAATACTTTTAACTTCAAAATCATGTGCAATATTGTATTTTTTCAGTCCTGACCGGACTGCAAAAAGTTCATGACCTCACTCTGTATTGAGCCAGACTTTACAGCCTAAGTCCTCAACAGCTTTTGCCTTGGTCTCCACAATGTGTTTCCATGCTTTGTCATCGGCAAGAAACATGCAGTAATTCTCAGCAGCCCACCCTTTGGTACCGTATGTCCAGTCCGCTCCAACAAGATGAAGGATCTTCCAGAGTGGTACCATTTCATCGGGTTCAGTTACCGGCTCGCGGGAATTCTGGTTAAAAAAGAACTCAGCACCCTGTTTATTTACAGGGGCTTTCATTTCGGCAAACTCCGGCTGTGCCTCCCGGTATTCGTCAAGAACATCTTCCACAACAAATTCAAAATCTTCTTCATTTGTACCCATGGCACTGCATGTATCGTTCTTTAATGCTAAATCACATGATGCAAGGATTCCCTTGGGACGTTTGTCCCTTGGCCATGACTGCCTTGCATAGTAAACAAGCTGGGGTATATCAATTTCCATTGGGCAGACATGGATGCATCTTCTGCACATGGTACACATCCATACCCACGGGGTGGATGTAACCTGTTCATCCATTCCAAGTGCTGCCATGCGCAAAAATTTTTTGGGATCCATATCTTCAAGCCCCGTTGCAGGGCAGCCCGAAGAGCATGCCCCGCAGGTTAAGCAGGCATTTAAATTGCCTCCTTCGGGCAAAAGCTCCATCACCTTATCTTTAAAAATGCCTGCTTTTTGTTTTCCTAACAGAATTTCTGCCATTTTTATATTTTATCCTCCAGATTCAAAATATTTACCTGAACAGTCAATATTTTTGTTTTCAGGCTGTTTTCTTTACTTTATGCTGCAGCGGGTTAGGGCCAAGTGAACGTATTTTTTCGGTAAATTCTGTAACAAGTTCGGCAAAACGGGGTGCTTCAGCAGAGGATACCCATTCAATGGCAAATCTTTGAGGATCAATACCGGCAGTTTCAAGTGCTATGCGAATCGCTTCGCTTCTTGCCAGAGCTTTGTAATTACCTTCCAGGTAATGACATTCACCAAGATGTCACCCCATTACCATAACTCCGTCTGCCCCCTGTTCAAGGGCATTTACCACAATATCAGCAGGCACCATACCTGAACACATTACCCTTATGGGGCGCATATTCGGAGGATACTGCAACCTGGATACACCGGCAAGATCTGCTCCTGCATAGGCGCACCAATTACATAGAAAGCCGATGATAGTCGGTTCAAACTTTTCAGACATATTCTTTTCTCCTTATATTTTTTATTAAACTCCGATAAATTGCTTTTATAGTAAAAACTTTATTATTTGTTAAAATTTCTAATTCTTAGAAGCTGTTTATAAAACACCAGATCAGCTTCATGGCCGTTTATAAGAAAGAGCTCATTTTTTACAGCGTAACTGATGTTCTTTCCATGTTTGTTGAGAGGCGCTGTAACGCAGTTCAGATCCGCCTCATGGCGGTTATATTAATAAATTAATTGATTGGTAAGAGCAGCATCAACCTGGGCCTGTATCTGCTCTGTTGTAAAACCATGAACTATTATTCCGCCTTTGGGACAGGTGGCCTCACAGATACCGCATCCCCTGCACAGGGCAGGATCACTTACAACATAGGAATTGCCCGTTTTTTCGCTGTCATGTTCAAGCTTTATCGCATTATATGGGCATACATCCACACACAATGCGCATCCGTCACATTTGTCTGTAACCATTGACTTGATTGCATCAAGTTTCATTTTGTCCTTTGCAAGGATGACCCCTGCCCTTGATGCTGCTGCAAGACCCTGGGCAATGGATTCATCAACGGGTTTCGGATAATTACACATTCCGGCCACAAACAGACCATCCACAGGCATATCAACGGGTTTCAATTTTGGATGAGCTTCATTTAAAAATCCATCCTGGTTAACACCGCATTTATATAATTCAACTAATTCATCATTTTTATTCGGAACAATTGCAGCGGCAAGAATGAGAAAATCCGCATATAATTTAACGGGAAGCTGGACAACGGGTTCATAAACTTTTACATATATCTCATTGTTTTCAATGGAAACTT
>WFQS01000298.1 GCA_015486915.1 Desulfobacteraceae bacterium | reverse complement strand
CTATTAGTAAAAGTACTATTTTTATATTTAAAATATTGTATAAATGTCTGAAACGGCATTTATTGTGGTTAATACTTAAAGAAGGAGACTTGGTTCTATGTCTAAATTAGTTGCACCCCATGGTGGTAAGGGGCTGGTATGCTGTAAACTTGAAGGTGCTGAACTTGATGCTGAAAAGAAAAAAGCAGAAGGTCTGAAAAAAATTGAGATAAGTTCTCAGGTAAAAGGCGATTTGATCATGATGGGTATTGGCGGTTTCAGCCCGCTTGATGGTTTCATGACAAAGGCTGACTGGAAAGGTGTTTGCGAAGATTTTCTGCTTGCAGACGGTACTTTCTGGCCTGTGCCTGTTATGCTTGATGCTGCAAAGGCAGATGCAGATGCAATCAATGAAGGTGATGAGATTTCACTTGAGAGAGATGGTGAAGTTTATGCTACCATGAAGGTCGCAGAAAAATTTGCCATGACGGAAGATGATAAAAAATGGGAATGTGAAAAGGTTTATAAGGGTCACGGTGAAGAATCTGCAGATGATAAATTCTGGAAAATAGCCCTTGAAGATCATCCGGGCGTTCAAATGGTTATGGCAAGAAAAGAGTTCTGCCTTGCAGGCCCTGTAAAGGTTCTTTCAGAAGGTGAATTCCCTGAAAAATTCAAGGGCGTTTATCTTACACCAAAAGAAACAAGAGCTATTTTTGATGAAAGGGGATGGGCAGATGTTGCATCCATGCAGCTTAGAAATCCAATGCACAGATCCCATGAATATCTCTGCAAAATAGCCATAGAGGTCTGTGACGGCGTCCTTATTCATTCTCTTATCGGTAACCTTAAACCAGGAGATATTCCTGCAGATGTACGTATTAAGTGCATAGACACCCTTGTAAAGGGCTATTTTGACGAAAGGAATGTAGTTCAGGGTGGATATCCTCTTGATATGCGTTATGCAGGTCCGAGAGAGGCACTGCTCCATGCAACATTCCGTCAGAACTACGGTGTAAACAGGATGATCATTGGACGTGACCATGCAGGCGTTGGTGATTTTTATACATTATTTGAGGCCCAGGAAATTTTTGATACAATTCCAGCCCCTGCAGAACCCGGAAAAGCCCTTCTCTGCACACCGTTAAAGATCGACTGGACATTTTACTGCTTCAAATGTGACGGTATGGCTTCCATGAGAACCTGTCCACACAAAAAAGAAGACAGGGTTATCCTTTCAGGAACAAAGCTTCGTAAGGCTCTGTCCGAGGGATCTGAAATTCCCGATCACTTTGGTCGTGAGGAAGTTCTTGATATTTTGCGTGAGTACTATTCAACTCTTACGGAAAAAGTTGAGATTAAAATGCAGAGTGCTGCATCAGGTGAGAATATGTAATAGAATCTGCATTTAAATTGGCAGTTTTCTTATATTATCTAAGGGGGGATTATTTCTTTTGTTTCCAGGAATATCCCCCTTTTTTACTTTCTAATTTGAAGTCTTTATGATTTAGGTCATCGCCGATAGCGGCCATGATGGCGATCTGGAGACTATCAGGCGGCCTCAAAGATTAAAATATTCCGGCAGAAAATAAACCCTAAGTGAATAAACTATAAATTTTTTATGGAGAATATCAGTTATTATGAAAATTTTTCTCATTGCAGGTGCAAGACCCAATTTTATGAAAATTGCTCCAATTGCCAGAGCGCTTGATAAGAACGATGAAGTTAAATATAAAATTGTGCACACAGGCCAGCACTATGACAGGAATATGAGCGATATTTTCTTTGAAGAACTTGGGATCAGGCAGCCAGATTATAATCTTGGAGCAGGTGGGGGAACCCATGCCCGGCAGACAGCCAAAATTATGGTGGAATTTGAAAATATCTGTGAAAGTGATCGGCCTGATCTTGTCCTTGTCGTGGGAGATGTGAATTCAACACTTGCCTGTTCTATAGTTGCAAAAAAAATGCAGATAAAGGTAGCTCATGTTGAAGCCGGCCTGCGCAGCTTTGATCTTGCAATGCCGGAAGAAATAAACCGCATGGTAACGGATTCTATTTCCGATCTGTTTTTCATAACAGAGGAACAGGGCATGGCCAATCTTATAAAAGAAGGTAAAGCCCCTGATAAACTGCATTTTGTGGGTCATGTCATGATCGACAATCTTTTTTATCAGTTAGATAAACTAAAAAAAATGGACACCGGCAGGTTTTCTTCAGATAAATTTAAACAGATGAACCCAAAATACGGTGTTGTTACCCTGCATCGACCCTCAAACGTAGATAATAGAGAAACGCTTGAAAAAATAATGGAAACGCTTGCCGGAATTTCCGATACATTGCCTCTTATTTTTCCAATTCATCCGAGAACCCGAAAGAATATGGAATCTTTTCATATAAAGCCCGGAGATAATATAAAACTTACAGAGCCTCTTTCCTATATGGAGTTTTTAAATCTATGGAAAGATGCAAAGCTTGTGCTGACCGATTCCGGAGGGCTGCAGGAAGAAACCACGGCTCTTGGTATTCCCTGCCTGACCATAAGAGAAAATACAGAACGTCCCATAACTGTAATTCAGGGCACAAATGAACTCATGGGGACTTCAGGTGAGAGGATACTTCATGCATTTGATAAAATTATTGCTGATGAATGGAAAAAGGGCCATTGTCCTGAATTCTGGGATGGTCATGCAGCAGATCGTATCATGGACATAATTATCGAGAAGAAATAAAAAACGAAAAACTGTAATTCAAGCAGGATGGGTGAGATATTTATTTACTGGTTGATAAGGATCGAAAATTTTATAAGTTGAACGAGATTGCTTGTCTTCCGGCCCATCTACTTCGTTGCATCAAAGGCCGAATACGTTGAGTATGCAACCTTTAATGCGCCTTGTACATGGGCCGGAATTCTGCGCTATTTCTGTTCAACTTATT
>WFQS01000297.1 GCA_015486915.1 Desulfobacteraceae bacterium | reverse complement strand
CCGCCCCAGTCGTGTACTATAAGGGTGATTTTTTCCTTAAGATCAAGGCTTTTTATCAGGGCATCAAGGTCATTGACACGGGCTTCAAGTGTATAATCATACTCTTTTTCACTGGGCTTGTCGGAAAATCCGCATCCAATATGGTCCGGCACAATAGCCCTGTATTCAGGGGAAAGATCATTGACAAGTTGCCTGAAATAAAAAGACCATGTTGGATTTCCGTGCACCATGATAACAGGCCTGCCGCAGCCCTCATCAAGATAGTGCATATAATGGCCGTTTATTCTGATAAAATGCGGTTTAAACTGATAAAGGTGTTCAAATCCCCTTGTGGAGGTTATTTTATTGTTGATTGTCCTTTTTATCACCATTTTACACCCATCATAAGGCAGTTAAGGCCTGAACCTATGCCAAGGAAACCTACATAATCATTCTTGTTTAAAAATCCCCTTTCATCTGCAATAGCTGCTGTCATTGGAAGGGAGACCGTGCCCATGTTGCCAAGAAAGGGAAAGGTGGAAAAATCCTTTTTTTCATCCATATTGATTGCATTGAGAAACATTTTCTGGTGGGTTGATCCCACCTGGTGACAGATAATTTTATCGGGTTTATTTTCGGGGATATCAAGCTCTTTTCTTAACTGCATAAAAGTTTTTCCGGCAAGGTCAAGGCCGTGCTCAAGCACAGCTCTGGCATCTGTGCGCATGGTAATTTTTGAATGAACCGGCATACCGGATTCCTCAAATGTCCACCGGCACAATTTGTGAAATCTGTTTGCCTGCCTTACAACACTGCCGTCAATGCGGTGGAGACCGGTTTTGTCCACATTACCGGTTTTATCCAAATTAAAGGACCCGTCGGTGAGAAGCACTGCAGCAGCTCCGGAGCCACCTGTCATGGTTGCTATGGTTTTTTTGTAGAATTCAACACTTTTTGCCTCGTTGATCTCATCAATTGTGGATTCAACAATCTGTCTTGCCGTTTCACAGGAGACAACAAGGCCTGCTTTTATATTGCCAAGCTCAATTTCATTTGCCACCTGTACCATGCCTGTTATCACGCCGAGGCAGGCATTGGAAACATCGTAAACATGTGCTGTAGGGCTTATTTTCAGGCTGTCTGCCACGGCACAGGCCGTTGCAGGTTCAAAACCATCCCTTCCAACCCCGCAGAATACAAGAGCCTCAATATCATCGGGTGAAATACCAGCAAGCTTTATCGCCTTATCACCGGCCCTGGCAGATCCCCGGGCAAGTGTATGGTCCTTGTCCCAGTATCTTCTTTCCATGATTCCGGTAAGTGTTACAAGCTGGCCCGGTACAAACCCCACTACGTCGTAAAATGGTTTTAATTTTTCCTCAATCTCCTCCGTTGTAACAACATGGGGGGCAAGCTCATAACCAATTGAATTTATAAATACCTTTTTATATCTCATTTTATTTCCGTTTTTTATAATTTTCTTTTTTAAAACTGCCATGAGGCGGAGCTGGATTTGCCCAGCCGCCTTTCAAAAATAAATGAAAATAGCATAATGCCGCCCTCTGTGGGTGATAGAACCAGCCCGGGACAGTCGGCGGGTATTTTGTCCTGTCGGTCTAAAGCGCAGGAACTGCGGTCAAGTATGTCCTCAAACAGCCTGCGCTTCTTAACGCCCGACAGGGCAAAATACCTGATCGCCTTTGTGTCCTGATGGGCTGGATCTATCATCCACAGAGGACTACGCTGTCGACACTTTGAACAGTATTTTCATATAACGGCCATGAGGCCGATCTGGACTTGGCCCAGATTACCTCAAAGAATCAAAGATTCTGACAAATTATCAAATAAAAGTAATTGTTTACGTTCTATTTCATATAAAAACAGTGGGTAAATTTATTGCTTCTTTTGGCTTAATGTAAGTCGAAATTTACACGGCAATTATCAGTTTTTCCATAAACACTCCAACTCTTCCGGTAAAAGCCCCACAATTTTCATTCCCATGTCTTTATAAAAAACAATCTCATGATTGTCTGCAAACATGTGGGCATCTGCAATTACACAGGGCTCGTTTCTGTCATTGTAACCCATTTTTTTTATTTCAATTTTATATTCGGCTTTTTTTGTTTGAGGAGTTACCGGGCCGCGGCATTTTAGATCACTTTCAATGCCCGGAATGATATCGTAATACACTTTATCCCGTTTGCTGATCCAGCCCATCCTCTGAGTGAAAATCCTTAGAGCGTGGGCGCAGCATTCGTACATCAAAGTGCCGGGCATAACTTTGTCATCAATGAAATGGCACGTTAAAAACCATGCATCAGGTTTGATATCCGCTTCTGCTGCTATGAATCCGAGTTTAAACCTGCCGCCGTACGGGTCAAATTCCGTAACCCTGTCAATGAGATGCATCCTGCTGCCGGGAAGTCTTAAATTTTTTCCAATAATAAT
>WFQS01000296.1 GCA_015486915.1 Desulfobacteraceae bacterium | reverse complement strand
ATCGAAAGCGGGCACAGCAGATGCTTAGATTAATTTCAACTGATGACCGGAAAAAAAATAAAACATCAAAAAAATATGCAACAATTAAAAAAACAATTGCAAATCACAAAAAAGCAAATACTTACAACACAAAACCGGAACCCAATGAAAAAAACTCAATAAAAAACAGGCAGAAAATTGTACAAAAAAACAAAAATGTACAAAAAAATGTAAAGGCTGACACCAATAAGACATCATCTATAATCTCCGGGCAAAACAGACCTATATTAAAAAATAATAAACGCATATCAAAAACAATTCATACGCCTGTCATGAACGGCACAAAAATAAAAATTTCTGCTGGTAATGCCAAAAAACGAAACAATTTTTCCGGGGATGCCATTGTTACCGGGCTGAGGTTCTGGTCTAATCCTGAATATACAAGGGTAGTTGTAAATGCAGACCATGCAAGACATTTTACTGAACATCTGCTTAAACGAAATCCCAGTATCAACAAGCCCCAACGTCTTTTTATTGATATTGATAAAACCAGGCTTGGGAAAAATGTACCTAAATTTACAGCCATCAACGATGACCTTTTGATTCAGGCAAGGGCAGGTCAGCACACCCTGCACTCGGTCAGGGTTGTTGTGGATATTAAATCCTTTGATAATTACAAGATTTTTTCCTTAAAAGATCCATTCAGGCTGGTTATAGATGTATGGTCAAAAAAGAGAACTGCAAAAGTCAATACACATGTAGAAAAGCCCGGGGCTATGACAAGATTTTCAACGGATAATATTCTTTCCTCGAAAATCACAAAACAACTTGCACTTGGTGTCAGAAGGATTATTATTGATCCTGGACACGGTGGTAAAGATCCCGGAGCTCCAGGATATTTTAAAGGAGTTAATGAAAAGGATATCACTTTAGAAATAGCAAAAAAACTGGCAAAAAAAATGCGCAGCAAGCTCAAATGCGATGTACTGCTCACAAGGAAAAGGGACCGTTATCTCACACTTGAAGAAAGAACAGCCATTGCAAACACAAAAAATGCCGATCTTTTCATATCAATCCACTGTAACGCATCAAGGAACAGAAAACTTACAGGAATTGAAACCTATTATCTTAATCTTGCAACTGATAATCAGGCCATAGAGGTTGCAGCAAGGGAAAATGCAACATCCCGCAGGAATATCAGTGATCTGGAATCAATACTCAATGATCTTATGAAAAATGAAAAAATTAATGAATCAAGCAGACTGGCCGAAGATGTACAGAAGTCTCTCTGCCATGGTATGAAAAGAAAATATTCCGGTATAGTCAACCTCGGTGTGAAGCAGGCACCGTTTTATGTTCTCATTGGAGCAAGAATGCCTTCCATTCTCATAGAGACCTCTTTTTTAAGCAATAAAAAGGAGTGCAAAAGGCTTTTAAGTTCTAAATATCAGAACACCCTGTGCGATTCCATAATCAGAGGTGTTGAAAAATATATAAAGTCAACAAATCCGAAACAACTATAAAATGAATAACAATTAACCAGGTCGTTTATACAATGGAGGAAAATAATGGAATTTAATAATCTTATTCTTGAGATCAACGGCAGTATTGCAACTCTTGTCTTTAACAGACCAAAGGCTTTAAACGCTTTGAATAATGCCCTGCTTGATGAACTTGACACAGCACTTGATGAAATTGAAGCAAACAAAGATATCAGAGTTCTTATCCTCACCGGGGCAGGGGAAAAGGCATTTATTGCAGGTGCCGATATTTCTGAACTTGCACAGATGAACACTCTCCAGGCCAGGCAGTTCTCTTTTAAGGGACAGAATGTTCTTGCAAAGCTTGAGAAGCTTCCCATACCGGTTGTTGCGGCAGTTAACGGGTTTGCCCTTGGGGGAGGAACAGAAGTTGCCCTTGCATGTGATTTTATTTATGCATCTGAGAAGGGCGTTTTCGGGCTTCCTGAATCAACCCTCGGTATTATTCCAGGTTTTGGAGGCACCCAGAGACTTGCAAAACTTGTTGGAGCCAACCTTGCAAGAGAACTTATATATACAGGCAGAACATTTCCTGCTGCAAAGGCTCTTGAGTACGGCCTTGTCAACAAAATCTGTGCTCACAAATCCCTTATGGATGATGTATTAAAATGTGCACAGACAATGACCAAAAGAGGAAGAGTGTCCCTGCGTGCGGCAAAGGAATCCATAAAATGCAGTGAGAATGCTGATCTTGACACAGGATGCAGATTTGAAAGAGACGCTTTTGCCATCTGCATGGCATCAAGTGATGCAAAGGAAGGAACAAAGGCATTTCTTGAAAAAAGAAAACCCGTTTTTAAAGGAACTTATGAGAATTAGAATAATTCAAAATTTTTATTTTTAGCAAACTAACTCAACGAAATTAAATAAGGATCGGAGATGAAATAAGTTGAACAGAAATAGCGCAGAATTCCGGCCCATGTACAAGGCGCATTAAAGGTTGCATACTCAACGTATTCGGCCTTTGATGCAACGAAGTAGATGGGCCGGAAGACAAGCAATCTCGTTCAACT
>WFQS01000295.1 GCA_015486915.1 Desulfobacteraceae bacterium | reverse complement strand
TAAACGCCTCCGAACCGAAAACCACCATACCGATTCTGTCGCTTGTCCTTTTCATGATAAATTTTTTCACAACACTTTTAACGGCATCAAGCCTTGTGACAACCTTTCCCTTTAATCTGAAATCAAGGGCAGCCATACTTCCTGAAAGATCCAGGGCAAGGACAATATTGATCCCCTTTGTCGTGACATTTATTTTTTTTGTGCCCCACTGGGGTCTTGCAAGTGCAAAGATCATTAATGCCAGGGCAAGGTATTTAAGGGACAATAAAAAAGGAGATAATTTAACGGATAAGGATTTTGGGCAGTTTTCCAGAAAAGAGAGGGAAGACATTTTTATTTCAGGACTGCCGCTTCTTCCCGGCCTTCTGAGCCGTAAAGCAACAGCCATCGGAAAAATCAACAATAAAAACAAAAAATATGGTGATGCAAATCTGAACATGTTAAAAAAAATCAGCTCCTTTTCTGCTGACGGTTTTCAGGGTTATTTTCCTTGTTTTCTCTACAAACAGACAGGATAAAATCCTTTACAAAATTATGATCATCCTCCATTTTTTCCTTAGATGGAATTGATCCTGCATACTTGATATGATCAAGTGATAATAAAAATTCCCTTGCACCTGCGGCAGTATCTTTTTCAAGGTCAAGATTCCTCAGATGCGCAACAAGCTCCTCCGTGGTCATTTCAGGTGCATTTATCTTAAATTGTTTCCCGATAAAAGTCTTAAACACACCGGATATCTTAAAGCAGAACAACCTGGGATATTTTCCCATGAGATCCCACAATGAATCAAGTTCCTTTAATGCAGCCACATCGGGCGGCAATGGGGGTGGAAGAAGGAAAAGATTCCTGTCCTTTTGTTTTCTCTTTTTTATAAAATACCTCACGGCAAACAGGATCACGGCAAGAAGCAGGACCAGGCCAAAACCGAGAATCGCATACTTTATAACTGCAGGGTCAATCCCAACCTGCACCGGAGGAGTTATGTCATGGATATCCTGCATTTTTTACCGCATCCTCTTTTCCCTGTACCTGAAATACCCGGACAATGTATCGGAAACCGACAGGTCAGTGCCCATCTCAATATAATCCACACTTGCCATTTTAAAATTTCTCAGCACATTATCGTACTGGTTCTGCTTCTGGTTCTCATAAAATTTTCTTGTGGGACCATGGGATGCATCCATGATGATTTTTTCCCGGGTCTCAAAACATTCCATGGATACAAGCCCTTTTTCAGGCAGAAAAAACTCACCTTTATCGTACAGGACAACCCCAATGAATTCATGTCTCTGCCCTGCTGTCTTAAGATTTTTAAAATAGGAATCAGCAATAAAATCGGAAATAATAAAACAAAGGGTTTTCTTTCGTGAAACATTTGCAAGAAAATCTATGGCAGAACTGATATCAGTGCCTTTCCCCTCGGGTTCAAACGTAAAAATTTCCTTTATTATGCGCCATATATGGCCTGAACCTTTTTTAGGGGGGATATATTTTTCAACCCTGTCCGTAAAAAAAATGATTCCCACTTTATCATTGTTTTTTATGGCGCTGAAGGCGAGAACTGAAGCCACTTCTGCAGCTTTCTCAAGTTTCATCCCTGAAAAAGTCCCAAACCGCATGGAAGCACTCATATCAATGAGCAGCATGACAACACTTTCACGTTCCTCCCGGTACAATTTGATAAACGGTCTGCCAAGTCTTGCCGACACCTTCCAGTCAATGGATTTTATCTCATCTCCCGGCGAGTACTCACGAACCTCTTCAAATTCAATTCCCGATCCACGGAACACAGATCGATACTGGCCTGCCATCAGCGTGTTAACGGTACGGCTGCTCTTAATATGAATTTTTTTTATCTTTTTTATTATTTCTTTTGGTATCATTTTATTCAATAAAACTGCAAAAACAAATCCTGTTTTAACCGGCAGCGTTAAACAAAAAGATGTGGAATCTGCCCCAGCAGAATAAATTAAAATTTTACGGAACTTCCACTGAATCAAACAGGGCTGTGATTATTTCATCCGGTGTAACATCCTCGGCCTCTGCCTCAAAGGACAGAAGAATTCTGTGGCGAAGCACATCAGGGGCTGTAATTTTAATATCCTGTGGGGTTACATATGCCCTGCCCTGTAAGAAAGCTGTAACTTTCGCAGCCTGGGCAAGAAAAATAGTGGCCCTTGGCGATGCGCCGTACTCAATATAATGGGCAATATCCATACCGTATTTTTCAGGCTGCCTTGATGCAGATATGATATCGACAATATATTCCCTGAGTTTGTCATCAACATAAATCTGTCTCACGATATCGGACATTTGTCGTAATTCATCGGGGCCTATAACCGGATTGATCTTTTCAGGAGACTTAAATTCATTTTTTTTAAGAATTTCAAGTTCCTGGGTTCTGTCAGGATAATCGATGATGATTTTAAGCATGAACCTGTCAACCTGTGCTTCGGGAAGCTGGTATGTCCCCTCCTGTTCAATGGGGTTCTGGGTGGCAAGTACAAGAAAAGGCCAGGGAAGCATATATGTGGAGTTCCCGATTGTGACCTGTTTCTCCTGCATCGCTTCAAGAAGTGCTGACTGTACCTTTGACGGAGCCCTGTTGATCTCATCAGCGAGAATAATATTATTAAAAAGAGGGCCTTTTCTCGTTACAAAATCACCTGTTTTAGGCCTGTATATTTCAGTGCCTATGAGATCTGCAGGCAAGAGATCGGGTGTAAACTGAATTCTCTTGAAATCCGCCTGCACTGTGGATGCAAGAGCTTTTACAGCACTTGTTTTGGCAAGGCCCGGAACCCCTTCAATCAGCACGTGGGCTCCGGATAAAAGACCTGCAAGAAGTCCGTCCACGAGTTTCTGCTGCCCTACAAGCTCTTTGCTTATCTCCCTTCTTACACTGCTGATTAACAGATGTTTATCTTCCACCTCTTGTTTTAACCTGTCCATATTAAGACCTCACCTGTATTAAAATATATTATCATAACCCTTTTTTGTCAGAATCTATGATTCTTAGAGGCTGTCTGAAAGTCTTCAGATCTGCCTCATGGCAGTTACATGAGAATAAATATAAATGCAGACAGGCATATGTCAAGTATGGAAAATATGATAAACCCCGGTTAAATTCACGTAATTGAACAAACAAAAAGGCGAAGAAAATACCTGACGTAAACAAAGGAAAGGGAAATACATAAAATCTATCAGGTTAAAAGCTCGTGAGAATACATGGCAGCCGTCATTCTTGTTAATCGAAGTATGTGCTCTCTTACATTTTTTTTTGCCTTGACTGGATGATTCCTGAAAGTCATGATAATTCCTGTCATGGATGCAACAAAAGAATGGGCATAAAATCTTACATTCTCTTTTACCCCGTATCTTTCAAAAAGCTCTGCACACAAATCAAAAAACACCTTTGTTACCGAATCAAACTTCCCCATGGCAGGATGGGCAAGATTATCTTTCAGCATAAGATAGGTAATCATCTGGAAAGTAGACTCATTCTGAAAAATATGATCAACATAGGCCACTGCAAATTCTTCAATTGTTGCCGGTTTATCCCTTTTTACCATATTTTCAAACTCACTGGTCACAGAAGATATATCGTTTAAAAACGCCTCTATGAAAAGATCTTCCTGGCATGGAAAATATCTGTACAGAGTGGCAGGGGAAACCCCTGCCTCACCGGCAATGTCACGCATTCCAACATCATAAAAATTTTTATTGGCAAAAAGCGATAAAGCTGATTTTATTATAATCTGTTTCCTTGTCTCTCTTTCCTGTTTCTTGAGCTCAGCAAATTTAGATCCTTTTGCCACATGTCCCTCCTGATGATTTTTTGCAGATAATAGAATTTTAACGGACACCTATCATAAGTTTTCAGCATAAACAAGAAGAAATAAACAGGACAATAATATCAATTTTTGATGCAAAAGCTTCAATCACTGCTGCTTCCTTTCATGCTTTGCCAAAACCATTGATGGTTATGAACAATCAAGGAACAAATCCAACCAGATCTGCAACTTGCACCCGGATCGGTTAATTTCTGTCATTGACCTGACAATAGTCAATTGGTATAACTGCCATGAGGCCGAGCTGAACTGCGCTACGGTACCTTGTGGCAGTCATAAAAAATAAAATTTAATTAATAGTATTCAAATTCCGGGTACAAATTTTACCATATTTAAAATACCCGGGTACAAAGATCTATGGAACGATATCGAAGGATATAAGCTGTGATCAAAAATTCAGTAAAAAGAGATGTATTTGATTTTGAGATTGGTTATCTTACAAAAAGCCCATGCCGTACCTGCAGAAATAAAGACAATATTCCCGCATGCTATGAAGACTGCCCCCTCCTTGATAAGATTCGAACTATCCTGGCAAGGGGAATTTCTTCCCAGGCAAAATCATATGAACCATGAAAATTAAATGGGAAATTGTCAACACATTATGAATTATCCACGATTTTCAAAAGAAAACAGATCACTTTTAAAGAAGCATCTCAACATAAAAATTTTTAATCACCTTAAAACAAAAAGAACAAAATCAGGTTTTACCCTTTTTCATGCAATACAGTCAGGTGTTGTCAATCAGGACAGTTCCATTGGTATCTATGCAGGCAATGCAGAAGCGTACAACATATTTGCAGAAATATTTAATCCCATTATATCTGATTATCATTCATTTAATCCTGAAAACTTTCACAAGTCCTGTTTATCTGTGGATTTGAAATTAACAGATCCTGATCCAAAGAACAGATATATTCGTTCCACAAGGATCCGTGCTGCAAGAAATATCAGAGGATTTGACTTTATGCCTTTTATTTCCTCCCGGTCAAGAAAAGAGATTGAGCTAAAAGCAGTGCAAGCCCTTGAACAACTAAAAACCACAGACAAAAATCTTAAAGGCAGATATATGCCAATCAAAAACATTTCCGAATCAGAACAGATCTATCTTAAAAAAAAGCATTTCCTGTTTTCCGGAAAAGACAGATTCCAGAATGCAGCGGGTATAGAAAGGGACTGGCCTGAATCAAGAGGAATATTTCTTTCAGATGATGAAAAATCAATTGTATGGGTCAACGAGGAAGATCATTTAAGAATAATCTCCATGGAAAAAGGCGGAAAAATATCAGAAGCATTTAACCGGCTCTGCATTTTTCTTACCGCCCTTGAAAAAAATATTGTATTTTCCTTTGATCCCCATCTTGGATTTTTAACATCATGCCCCACAAACATCGGAACCGGAATCAGGGCCGGAGTTCATATCAAACTGCCCGCTCTCAATGAGAACAAGGAATTATTATTTAAACTCACCGATTCTTTTAACCTTCAGATAAGGGGCACCAGAGGTGAAAAAACAGGGGTAAAAAATTCTGTTTTTGACATAAGCAACAGCCAGAGACTCGGCATAACGGAAAAACAATGCATACAAAATCTTCACAAAGGGCTTTCCGAAATTATTGCACTGGAAAAACAGCTTGCAAAAAATCCTTGATTAGTATTTTTTTTTGCGACAAAGAGATGCCTTGCAATCCCCGTTAAAATATTTTTCACCAACCTTGGGTTGACACTGGAATAACTAAGTGGTATTTACTATCTGTTTTTTAAAAAACGGGGCGTAGCGCAGTCTGGTAGCGCACTTGTCTGGGGGACAAGTGGTCGCTGGTTCAAATCCAGCCGTCCCGACCAGAT
>WFQS01000294.1 GCA_015486915.1 Desulfobacteraceae bacterium | reverse complement strand
GCACTCATGGTGATACTTTCCGTTGTATCCCTTCATACTGCAAAAAAGTTGAGAAACCAGGACCCTGATAATACTGTATTCCTTTATCTCTTGTGGATATGCACAGGTTTTACAATCTTTGCTGTATCAAGATCCATAGGGCATATTCTGCGGCAGCTCGTTATCTTTTTATCCATTGGCTATATCTGGACAGATATTGCGCCCTATACAGGCACCATAAACACGGTTTCTTTTTTTCTTGTGGGGTTGATAACACTTTTCTTTGAACAGATCTGGAAGATAAATGTAAAAATTTCTTCAGGCAGAGAGGAGCTTGAAGCTGCCCATTCTGAACTTGTGCGTTTGAACCAGAGCCTTGAACGACAGGTTGTAGAGAGAACAGAACGTCTTACTGCATCGGAGTATAAATGCAGAAGAATATTTGACCAGTCCCTTGATATTATCCTTGTTACGGACGCTGATTTTAAAATTCTTGAAATTAATCCCACAGGAGTTGAAATGACTGGTTACTCAAAAAATGAAATAATCATAAACGAGATGCCCGTGAGCAGATTTTTTGCATCCGATGCTGAATGGGACAGGATAAGGGCTTCTTTTTTATCAAATGAATTTATCCTTAACGAAGAAACCGATTTTATTCAGTCAAACGGGATCACCATTAGAGTGCTGATAACAGGAGCCATCGATTATGGAGCTTTCGGGTGTGAAAAGACGTTTCATTTTATTATAAAAAATATAAATGAGAAAAAACAGATGGAACAGCAGATTGCCCAGGCCGATAAACTTGCCGCCCTTGGAGAACTCTCGGCAGGAATTGCCCATGAAATCAACAATCCCCTCGGTATAATCCTCGGTTATACCCAGTTGATGATCAAGCAGGAATTAAAGAACAATAGTTTAGTTCATGATAAAACAGGCACACCTTACGAAGATCTCAAAACCATAGAGAAACATGTTAAATCCTGCAAAACAATTGTAAGTGATCTGCTTGCCTTCTCGAGAAAAGGGTCATCAAAAAAGACAGTTTTAAATATAAATAATACAATACAGGATGTTGTAAAATTCTTAACCAATCACTCCGATTTCCGCAATATTGAAATAAAGTCAGATCTTTTTTCAGATGAAGTGTTGCTTGTATCGGGCAATGAACAGGAGTTAAGGCAGGTCATGATAAACCTTATGATTAATGCTTGCCATGCCATGGAAAAAAACGGGCTGATTAATATAAAAACCGAAAAAAATGACAAAGAGAATATCACCATTATGGTAAAGGATAATGGCAGGGGTATCAGTAAAATGAATCTCTCCAAAATATTTGATCCTTTTTTTACCACAAAACCAGTGGGACAGGGTACGGGACTCGGGCTTTCCGTGAGTTACGGGATAATAAAAAAACACAACGGCAGTATAAAGGTTAAAAGCCGCGAAGGAGAATGGACGGTATTTACAATTGTCCTTCCTGCAGTTCCCCATGGAGAGGAGGCAATATAATATGAAAACCGGCATTCTTGTTGTTGATGATGAAAAAGATATGACAAGGCTCATTAAGAGAATTCTGGAATCGGAAATTGACACTCACGTTACAATGGCATTTTCAGCAGGCACGGCCTTAAGTATCCTGGATCAGGAACAATTTGATCTCATGCTCTGTGATATTAAAATGCCGGAAATGGATGGTTTTGAGTTGCTGGCACATGTAAAAGAGCATTATCCTGACCTTACAATTGTAATGATAACGGCATTCGGCAGCATTGATATTGCTGTAAAAGCAATTAAAAAAGGCGCCTATGACTTCATTTCCAAACCATTTGAGCAGGATGAAATAATTTTTAAGGTAAAAAAAGCTTTGGAGAGGAGTCATCTTTTAAAGGAAAATAAAAGACTTTCAATGGAGAGTACCGGAGGCTTTGCAAAACTTACCGGAGAAAGCCCTGCAATGCAGAAAGTTTACAATAAAATAGCAATGGTTGCAGAAAGTGATATTACTGTGCTTATCACCGGAGAATCCGGAACAGGAAAGGACCTCACGGCTCAATCCATTCACAGCATGAGCAACAGGGGGAAAAAATCTTTTGTAGTGGTAAATTGTCCCACAGTACCTGAGCACATTCTTGAAAGTGAGCTTTTCGGTTATAAAAAGGGGGCTTTTACCAATGCCGTCGGGAACAAGAAAGGACTTTTCCAGGAAGCTGACAAAGGGACTATTTTTCTTGATGAAATAGGAGATATCGGGCCTGTTATCCAGACAAAACTTTTAAGGGTACTCCAGGAAAAAGAGATAAAACCCCTTGGTGATACAAAATCCATCAGAATTGATGTGAGGATCATTGCCTCCACCAACAGAAATCTTGTTAAAAAAATTGAAAACGGTGAATTCAGGGAGGATTTTTTTTACAGACTTAATGTCATTACAATAGAACTTCCGGCTTTAAGGGACAGACTCACCGATATTCCCATCATAGCAGAGCACCTCGTTTCCAAGCACTGCAGAAAACTTAAAAAGCCTGAAAAGAAAATTTCTTCCAAATTAATGGCAATGCTCATGAAATATTCCTGGCCCGGCAATGTAAGGGAGCTTGAAAACACACTTATCCAGGGCATAATTTATTCAGAATCAGATACAATACGGTGCTCTGATATTTCCTTTAATAAAAAGAAAAACATGGATGCAGAACCTAATGAAAATGTATTAGACGGCACATCTGTAAATAAAATGCCCTATAAAGATGCAAAGGAAAAAATATTAAACGAGTTTAACCACAACTATATCAATGCGGCTCTTTCCCTTACAAATGGTAACATAACCCAGGCTGCAAAAATGTGCGGCCTTGAACGCCAGGCCCTCCAGCAGATAATGAAGCGCTTTGCCATCAAGGCAGATAAATTCCGATAATTTGCATTAAATCCCGGACAAAAGCTTCTTACTTTAAGCCATAATCGTCCTGCAAAATAATTGACAAAAATATGTTCAGGCGATAAGTATAATTTTTTACAGAATATATGAATTTTGTGTATATTCTGTAAAAAATTCAGGAAAGAAGTGATTTTAATTTTAAGTGGGCATTTTTGTGGAGGTTTCAGCCTGGGACCTTATAATGTCGGCTGCTTTGTAATACGGATAAACAATAATATGGATAAAAAAGCTGAAGAACTTGAGCATATCGGAGTTGTAGGAGCTGGAAGCTGGGGGACAGCCCTTGCAAATCTTCTAGCAAAAAAGGGTTATGATGTGGATTTATGGGCCTATGAAAAAGAGGTGAAACAGGATATTCTGACCTGCCGTGAAAATAAATTATTTCTGCCCGGTATACAATTGTCTGAAAAAATTATTCCCACCAATGATCTTGAAGAACTTGTGAAGAAAAATCAAATGGTGCTTTTGGTGGTACCTTCCCATACCATGAGAAATATTGCAGAGCAGATGGCATCCTTTATATCTGATAATTCCATTTTAATCACTGCGTCAAAGGGGATTGAGAAAAAAACACATCTTACAATGTCTGCTGTATTAAAAGAATGTATACCTTCTCTGACTGATGATATGGTTGCTGTGCTTTCAGGCCCGTCCTTTGCAAAGGAAGTTGCGGAAAAAGTCCCCACAGCCATAAGTATCGGTTCTAAAAATATTGAAACTGCAATTTATGTCCAGCATGTGTTTGCAACTGATTATTTCCGGGCTTATGTTAATGATGATCCCATTGGCATGGAACTTGGCGGGGCTGTTAAAAATGTAATTGCCATTGCTGCAGGATTTGTTGACGGCATGGGGCTTGGACTTAATACAAGGGCTGCTGTGATAACAAGGGGGCTTGCAGAGATTAGACGTCTCGGGCTAAAACTTGGCGCTAATCCCCACACTTTTTCCGGGCTTTCCGGTGTGGGAGATCTTATCCTGACCTGCACTGGAAATTTGAGCCGGAATTATACAGTGGGCAGGATGCTTGGTGAGGGTACGTCCCTTAAAGAGATCCTGGAAAACAGACTGACCGTTGCCGAAGGCGTGAAAAATACAAAATCAGTATATAAGCTTGCTAAAAAATTAAATATAGAACTTCCCATAATAAACGAGGTGTACAGGGCTCTGTATGAAAATGCCACTCCAGAGGATGCGGTAAAAAGACTCATGACAAGAAAACTTGGACATGAAACAGGGGAACTTGAAATATGTATTTAGTCTCTTAATTTTTATTTTCTTGTTTTTGGGCAAAAGAATTAAAAAATTCGTTTTGGTTCTAGCTTGTCTAAGTTTGGGCTAATTCTCAATTCTAATTTTGATTCTGGCTTGTCTAAGTTAGGGCCCACTCAAAAACAACTTTAAGGAGAAAAAACATGCTTACAATTGATAACACTGTATTATTGCTCATAGATGTCCAGGGAAAACTCGCACAGATCATGTATGAGAGTGAGAAACTCTTTGCAGGCCTTGAAACAATGTTAAAGGCAATGAAAATTCTTGATGTTCCGGTTATATGGATGGAACAGGTGCCTGAAAGCATAGGCCCCACCATTGATCGGCTTGCAAAACTTTTACCGGATTTGAAACCAATAGCAAAAAATACATTCAGCTGCTGCTCAAATCAGGAATTCATGGACAGGTTTGATTCCCTTGGAAGAAGCAAGGTGCTTCTCACGGGAATAGAAACCCATATATGCGTGTACCAGACAGGGATGGATCTGATAAAGACCGGATATGATGTGCAGATAGTGGCGGATTGCATTTCATCAAGAACAAGAGAAAACAAAGAAATAGGACTTGACAGGATCAGGCAGGCTGGCGGATACGTCACAAGTAATGAAATGGTGTTTTTTGAATTGATGAAAGCTGCCAAGGGGGATAATTTTAAACAGATAGTAAAACTGATAAAATAAAAACAATACCTGATATTCTCACGTCTGCTGAAATAGGAAAACTGCTCAGTGCCATCCGTAAACCGCACCATAGTTTTTTTGAGGCTCACCACATCTTCCATGGGGCTGCGCCTTGAAGGAGACTTATCCCGTCAGGTGGGAGGTTTGAGTAATTTTTTGGAAAGATTACCCATTCCGATAAGAATATCTAAGGGACCTACAACGTCTGCACGGGCAAAAATTTTTCCAGCCATCATCACAACACGAGGGTAGTATTTATCCTTTCTGTAGATATTGACTGTAATGTGTTTCATCTTCTCTTTCCTGAGGTCTTAATAGGTGTAAGGATACAGAAAATCAAATCAGAAGGGCAATTCCCAGACCCGCATTCCATTGAAAATATCTGGATCTGGTGAATCTAAGATCCCCTGGTGTAGCTCCACTTTTGTGAACGGTGTGTTCAATTTACTCTCACCCCATTGACTGGCAGTTTGTTTGG
>WFQS01000293.1 GCA_015486915.1 Desulfobacteraceae bacterium | reverse complement strand
GGTATCTTTCATCACTTTTATCTCGGCTCCCGGCAGGGGACGGCAGCCAATGGAACCCGCATGGTTTTTATGGTCTTCAGGCAGAAGTTCCGTACCGCTGGGACCTGCTTCCGTCATACCGTACACCTGATAAAATTGATCTGACTTATAGCTTGCAACAAGTTTTTTCACTGTTTCAGGAGCGATGGGACCCCCACCATATATCCAGGCTTTCATTGATGAAAGATTAAAATCATTAAAATTTTTAATCATCTGTAAAGGCATGATATAGGAAATGGGCGCACCGAAATAAGCTGTACAGGATCTTTTTTCAATGGCTTCAAGGAAATAAAGGGGATGATATTCACGGATTATGACATTTGTTCCGCCCACAATGTTGGTTCCCATGAACCAGTTGTTTAAAGGTGAGGAATGCCAGATGGGCATGGCTATGAGCATTTTATCATTTTCATCAAGGTTTATGGCTTTTACCCCTGTAACACCTGCAGCAATAACAGTTTCGTGTGTGTGCAGACATCCCTTTGGATTACCTGTTGTGCCGCTGGTGTAGAGAATTTCAGCAAGATCCTGATCCTCAATGCCCACCGGTTTAAATTCAGGGGCAGCTGCCATGGCATCCTGAAGAAAAAGATCCCCTTTTGTTTGTGTATCCATGGAGATTTTTTTAATATCCCGGTCAAGGTCATGGGCCACGGCTTTGAGGCTTCCATCAAAGAGGAAAAATTTTGATCTGCTGTCCTCAAGTATATAATCCACCTCAACTGCAGTGAGTTTGTGGTTTACCGGCACAGCCACACCGCCTGCCTTTAAAATACCGAAAAATGAAAATACAAAATCAAAAGTGTTCTGGCTCATTATGGCTGCAGGATCTCCTTTTTTCAGTCCAAGTGACTGGAAGACCCCTGCTGCCTGCTCACTTTTTTCCTTTAACTCCTTAAAAGTAAATTCATCATCCAGATTACACAGTGCAATTTTATCCGGATGATTGTCAGCATTTGCATCAATAAGTTCAACGATATTCATTTGATTTTCTCCTTTGGGTTCAGGTAAAAATAAATGGATGAACAAAAAGAACAGATCTTTCTTTCATATTTGAAAATCATATGCTAAATTCTTTAACCTTGCAATTATTTTAATTGGATATTCCTGAATGATTTTCATTTCAGGTAAGCGTTCAGGATCGGCTGGCAAAACCAGATCCGCCTCATGGCGGTTAAACAGATAAATACAAAGAGGAATAATGGACGACAAACAATTTCAGACAGGCAATGTAGTTCTTTTATCCTTTTCACATTTTGTGCATGATCTATACACGAGTTTTCTTCCCCCTCTTCTTCCCTTAATTATTGAGAAACTATCCCTTACACTGGGAGAGGCCGGTCTTTTATCAACTATCCTTCAGGCGCCATCACTGTTGAACCCTTTTATCGGGGTTCTTGCCGACAGAAAAGGACTGGTGAAATGGCTTGTCATTCTTGCTCCGACCTTAACGGCAATCCCCATGAGTCTCATGGGAAATGCATCTGCATACTGGATGCTGATTATTCTGTTATTTATTGCCGGAACAAGCGTTGCTCTCTATCATGTTCCGGCTCCAGTTCTTATCTCCAAAGTTTCCGGTACACAAAAAGGCAAGGGCATGAGTTTTTTCATGACCGGAGGAGAAACGGCAAGGACGGTGGGACCGGTTTTTGCCGTTGCCGTGGTGTCTGAATTCGGACTTGAAAATTTTTATCCTGTAATGCTTTTTGCCATGGCCATGTCTGTTATGCTCTATTTCAGACTCAAGAGAGTTGATATTCCTGATACCGGATTAAAGCCATCCCCGCTGATGTCAACGATAAAAGAGATGAAACATGTCCTGATCCCATTGTCCGGCATTCTCATTGCAACGGCTTTCATGCGGTCCGCCATGTCAGTTTTCCTTCCTGTTTTCATACAGAAGCAGACGGGCAGCTTGTGGTTTGCAGGGACTGGTCTTGCCATTTATGAGGCCATCGGCATTGTCGGTGTTCTTTCTGCAGGCATCATGAGTGATAAAATCGGAAGGGGAAAAATTCTTTTTATAGCGCTTATTGTAGCACCTGTTACTCTATGTCTGTTTATTTTGACAAAGGGTTATTTAAGCTTTTTCATGCTGCTTGCAACAGGCTTCACCTTTCTTTCCACAACCCCTGTCATGCTTGCCATAATTCAGG
>WFQS01000292.1 GCA_015486915.1 Desulfobacteraceae bacterium | reverse complement strand
TGCATACTCAACGTATTCGGCCTTTGATGCAACGCAGTAGATGGGCTGGAAGACAAGCAATTTCGTTCAACTTATAAAATTTTCGATCCTAAGTGTATTAATAGCCTTGTATGCGCATAAAAACAGCATGGCCGGAGTATGGATTTTCCATTTGTATGATACGACCATGAAACAGGAATTTATCACGAATTCTTAAAAAGAAATGTGTACAAAGCTGATATCAATCCTTGCTCCAGTGTAATTTTATACATGGGGCTTTAATATCCGTAAGGAGAAAAACATGAGAAGGTATGAGACTATTTGTATTGCTGATCCCGATACCGGTGAAAAAAATCGGGCAGGCCTGTTTGACAAAATCAAAAATCTTATAACCCAGGACAAGGGAATTATTGTAAATTTCGATGAATGGGGAAACCGTCAGCTTGCCTATGAAATCAGGAAAAAAACCCGTGGCTACTATGTATGCATAACATATGGCGGGACAGGAGATCTTGTTACAGAACTTGAAAGAAACTTCAGACTTGATGACAGAGTATTGAAATTTATGACAATTGTGCTTGAAAAAGATATTGATCCTGAAAAACTGCAACAGGAACAGGAAGCAGAGAAGGAAGCAGAGAAGGATAGAGAAAAAAAGACTTCTTCCGTAACCCCTGAAAAAAATGATACCGTTGCAGCAGACATTGAGCCTGCACCTGAAACAAAAAGTGCAACTGACTCTGATAGTTCTGCCATTCAACCTGATCAGGCAGTAAATAAAGAAAAATCCCAGGATACAGAGGAGGAAAAATAGAAAATGGCCTTTGAAAGAAAAAATTCAAAAAAAAGATTCTATCAGCGTCGTAAAGTCTGCAAATTCTGCGCAGACAGCTCCCTTGAAATCAATTATAAAGATGCAAAAGAATTGAGGTCCTTTATCACGGAAAGGGGAAAAATAATTCCAAGAAGGATCACCGGTACCTGTGCAAAACACCAGAGAATACTTGCAAGGGCCATTAAACAGGCACGCACCATAGCCCTGCTTCCATACGTAGGCAAAATATAAACATGCTATTTAAGAACTCCCATGGGAGAATTAAAAAAAATTGACGGAAAAAACAGCACAGAAAGAGGTGACAAGAGATGTAATTAACGGAATATTTATTTCCGTTTTGATATTTTCATCCGGCTTTTATGTACCTCTGCTGGGATTTTTTTTAAATCTTTTAATGCCCATGCCTGTTATTTTTTACAGACTCAAGCTTGGCAGAAAATTAGGATTACTTATAATGGCAGCTGTATCTGCCGTTATAATTGCCGCAACCGGTGGCATAACCATTGATATAATATTTTATGGTTTGCTGCTTTTAACCGGTTTTTTTCTGGGAGAATTCATTGAAATGCAGATTCCTGTAGAACAAACCATTCTGTACACCTGCATTGCAACACTTGCTGCAGGAGGTATCTGTTTTTTCCTTTATTCTTTAATAAAAGGAGAGGGGATTTTTTCCCTTGTTTCAGGATATATTGCTGCAAGCCTTAATATGACAATTAAAATTTACACTGACATTGGCATACCAAAGGAAAATATTGAAATTATATCACGTTCCCTTGAAACGATTCAGTATGTACTGGTAAGGATTATGCCCTCCATAATTGCAGCAATGCTTATGATTACAACCTGGGCAAACATTCTTATTATCAGAACAATTCTGACAAAAAAGGGAATCAGGCTGAAAAAACTTGAGTCCCTTGATAGATGGCAGGCAAAGGAGCAACTCGTCTGGCCTGTGATCGTATCCTTTCTGATGCTCCTTGTTCCGGAGAGAGCCATTAAACTTGTCGGGCTTAACTTTGTTATTATTTTTATGCCCGTGTATTTTTTCCAGGGAATTGCAATTATATCATTTTTTTTCCAAAAAAAGAATTTTCCAAAAATGGTCAAGTTTTTTATTTACAGCATAATAGCAATACAGCAGATTTTTATACCCATAATTATTGGAATAGGTTTCTTTGACACGTGGATTGATTTCAGGAAACTCAAAGTTATAAATACACCTGAAGGACAGGAATAAAGAAAACCCGAAACATAGATAAAGATAAAATCAACGGATAAATATACATAAAGCCTTATATAAGGCTCCAACCTTTATCGGAGGTTAAATAAATGAAAGTAATTTTAAAAGAAACAATAGACACACTTGGAATAGTGGGATCAGAGTGCAATGTAACTCCGGGTTATGCCCGTAATTACCTGCTGCCCCAGGGCAAAGCCATTGAGTCAACACCCCAGAACAAAAAAATCATTGAACAGGCCAGGGCAAAATTTGATCTTCAGATTGCCAAAGAAAGAAAAATAGCCGAAGAGATGGCAGAAAAAATTCAAAAGGTGGAGTGTACCATTAAAGCAAAAGTACACGAGGAGACCAGACTCTACGGTTCCATCACCACCCATGATATTAAAGCATCACTCAACGATCAGGACATCACTATTGAGCGCCGTTCAATTCTTCTAACCGAGCCCATCAAGGAAACAGGAGAGTACAAAGTACCTGTACGCCTGTACAAAGATGTTGAACCTGAAATCACCATCAAGGTTGTTCCCGACGAAGAAGCATAGTTCAACGGCCTCATGGCAGTTATATGAAACACTGCTCAAAGTATCGACAGCGCAAGCCCCCGACGGTGGGTGGATCAAGCCCATCAGGACCCAAAGGCGATCAGTCCTTTTGTCCTGCCGGGCGTTAAGAAGCGCAGGCTGTTTGAGGACATACTTGACCGCAGTTCCTGCGCTTCAGACCGGCAGGACAAAAGGGCCGCCGACGGTCATTTGGCTGGATCCACCCACCGTCGGGGGCGGCATCCTGCCATTTTACGGTATCATGTTATTATCATGATTTGTCAGGACTTATTGTCATGATTTGTCTGTCAGGCCCCTTGATCCTTTTAGCTAAATCAAAATAAATAAGGATGAATCCAGGTAAATCCAACCTGGTCTCATGGCAATTTTTCAGTACTCCCCGCAGGTAAATAGTAAATTTCCAGGACGATAACTTAAGTGACAAAACAAGAATCAATTGACCCTCTTTTAAATAAAATTCCTCCCCATGATATTGATGCCGAGGAGTCGCTTCTAAGCGCCATTTTTATTGATAATAATAATCTTCTTGATGTAGTTGATATTCTTATCCCCGAGGATTTCTACAAAACAGCACACCAGAAAATATTTAGAGCAATTATTGAACTTTTCTCAAAAAGCGAGCCAAGCGACCTTGTCACAATTGCAACCAAGCTGAAAGAAAAACATGAACTTGAAGAGATTGGAGGAGCTGCCTTTCTTGCATCCATTGCAGATTCAGCACCAATGGCTGTAAATGCAGTGCATTATGCAAAAATTATCAAGGAAAAAGCCTGTTTAAGAGCCTTGATAACAAGTTCATCTGCAATTATAGAAAAATGCCTTAAAGACCAGGGCGACTTTGAAAATATAGTGGATTTTGCTGAATCTTCAATATTCAGAATAACCGAGGCAAAGCAGGGTCAGGCATTTACAAGTATTGCAAAGCTTGTGGAAATAAGTATCAACGCCCTTGAACAGCAGGGAAAAAACAAAGGCCTTTCAGGACTTACAACGGGATACCACCGCCTTGACTCACTGACGTCGGGACTGCAGAAATCTGATCTTATTATCCTTGCTGCACGCCCCAGTATGGGAAAAACCGCATTTGCGCTGAATATTGCACGAAATGTTGCATTTGAAGAAAGAAAACCCGTTGCTGTATTTTCCCTTGAGATGTCCAAAGAACAGCTTTCAATGAGACTTCTTACATCCGAAGCACGCATAGATTCCAACAGATTTAGAACCGGATACATAAGCCAGGAAGATGTTGAAAATGTGACTGATGCAGCCGATGTTCTCAATGATCTGCCGATCTTCATTGATGATACTCCCAACATATCACCCATGGAGATCAGGGCCAAGGCAAGGCGGCTAAAAATGGAAAAAGGATTAGGCCTTGTTGTAATAGACTATCTCCAGCTCATGCGGTCTGCCTTTCACTCTGATCGAAGGGACCTTGAAATTGCCGAAATATCAAGATCACTGAAAGCCCTTGCAAAGGAACTTGATATCCCGGTACTTGCACTTTCCCAGTTAAACCGAATGCTTGAACAGCGTGCAGAAAAACGTCCTCTTTTATCTGACCTTCGTGAATCCGGAGCCCTTGAACAGGATGCGGATATTGTTGCATTTATCTACAGGGATGAAATCTACAACAAAGAGGAAAATAACCCCAACAGGGGCAAGGCTGAAATCATTGTTGCAAAAAACAGAAACGGATCGGTTGGAACGGCGCATATGGCATTCATAGGAACTTATACACGTTTTGAAGAACTTGCAGGTGAAGCATATCAGGACCTTGAATAATGACTGTTCCAAAGACAATAATCTGATATTATAAGATGCAGAACCCCAAATAAATGAAAAAGATTTTCGGTAATATATCCGGTCTTAAATCAACCCAGATCAAAAAGCTTGAAGAACTATACCTTTTCAGAACCCAGCCTGAAGATTTAATTTCACAGGAACAGCTTAAAAAACTGATAAAAATATCACATGAAATACGCAGGCAGACCGGTGTTCTCATAAACAGGGCGGGAAAAACCATCTGCGTTATTGCAGGAGATCACCAGGGAATTGTTATTCCGGTAACACCTGACTACAGGGCTGTACCGGGAAAACTTAAAGGCTTAAGATGCATTCACACTCACCTGAATGACGAACCTTTATCAAGGGATGACCTGACAGATCTTGCCTTGCTTCGCCTTGACTTCATGGCAGCTGTTTCCATTAAAAAAAACGGCATGACCGGCAGGATTTACCGCGGTCATATCTTCCCAGGCCCAGGCGGTGATCCATGTGAGATAATGGAGCCATGCGGGATTGAGAATCTTACAATGGACTGCACAGAAATAATTCTTGCAATAGAATCGGAGTTAAGCCTTAAAGATGCTTTGCACAAAGCCCGCAAAGGAGAAGAAAAAGCCCTTCTTATCCATACTCATACATTTACAGCGGGAAGTGCAGGACAATCAAAAGCTTCCCTCGATGAGCTCAGGGAACTGTGCAGCACAAGCAGAATTATTGTTATTGACACTGCAATTCAGAGAAGGAAAAAAATAGATCCAAAATTTGTTGTGGGAAAAGGAAAACTTGCTGAGCTTGCAATTCTTGCCCTTCAGAAACATGCAACCATGCTTTTATTTGACAGGGAACTTTCTCCCTCACAGGTGCGTTCCATAAGTGATTTTGTTGAAATGAAAGTGCTGGACCGCACCCAGCTGATACTTGACATCTTTGCCCGCCATGCAAAAAGCCGGGAGGGAAAACTCCAGGTTGAACTTGCCCAGATGAGATATATGCTTCCAAGACTTGCTGCAAAAAACACTGCCATGTCAAGACTTACCGGAGGAATAGGCGGCAGGGGGCCCGGTGAGACAAAACTTGAAATCAATAAAAGAAGGGTAAGGGAAAAAATAGGCAGGCTTAAAAAAGAAATTGCAAAAATCAGGAAACAGCGCACACAGCAGAGGGCAAGAAGGAATAAACAGCAGGTTCCCGTGATCTCAATTGTAGGTTACACAAATGCAGGCAAATCAACTCTGTTAAACACCCTTACAAAAAGCAGAATAACGGCAGCCAACAAGTTGTTTGCAACTCTTGACCCATCGAGCAGAAGACTGAAATTTCCAAAAAATATTGAAGTCATCATAACGGATACCGTAGGATTTATCCAGGATCTGCCAGGCGAGCTGATGGAAGCGTTCCATGCAACCCTTGAGGAGCTTGAAGATGCTGATATCCTGCTCCACGTGATCGATATCAGTAATCCCCGCCACAGGCAGCAGATGGAATCCGTGGAAAAAATACTGGAAAGCTTAAACCTTGATAAAAAACCGGTGGTCTATCTGTTAAACAAACAGGATCTTGTTGATATAACTGAATTCAGCGACCCGTGGCTGTTAAATCAGGGGCTTATGATAACAGCAACAAGGCAGGAGACATTAAAACCACTTGTAAAACTTTTAGAATCCATGATAGGACAGCAGAGAACCAATAAAAATATTGACCATTAGAACAATATAAATTATAAACAGAGCCATCAATTTACTTTTTTAATTAAAAACTGATATCAAGTACAGTTGATTTTAATAGTTGGCTGAGCTTATCTGTCCAGACGTTAAGGACTGTGGAAAGAGCATTTATGACCTGCACAATAACGATTGTTCGAACTAACGGCCATGAGGCCGATCTGGATTCTCTCAGACTGCCTCTCAACAAATATAAAAACTCTCATTGTTAAAAATCTTTACAGTAGTTTCATATAAACTATGATTTTTAAAAACAGGCTGGAATAAATGAAATTTTATGAAGAAGAGATAGATCAGATAATACATAATGGAATGATGGAAGAAGATTCAGAGGATGAACTTGAATGCTTTGGAGAATTCAGTCAAAAAGATATCATTTGCACTAAATACTGTTCTGCCTCAATAAGATGCGCCATTGAACATAACAGTAATCCAAAAATCGATATTTTTGAGCACCTGCTGAACCTTGATTTTTTTCCGGCAAGAATGCAGTAAATTCGGAAAAAATGCAGTAAAAAAATTAACAAAATATTTTACCGGGATTGAGTATATTTTCTGGATCAAAAACCCGTTTAACACCTTTCATAATTTCAATTTCAATTTCTCCCGTTTCAATGGGAAAATACTTCATTTTGGTAATTCCAACCCCATGCTCTCCGGTGATTGTCCCGCCAAGCTCAAGTGTAAATTCAAAAAGCTCATCTACTGCCCTGCCTGCAAGTTCCGATTCTTTTTTATTCCTCTTATCATACATGATGTTGCAGTGAATATTGCCGTCCCCTGCATGACCAAAACTTACAATAACAAGTCCTGTTTCTTTCTGGATTTTTTCAAGTCTTTCAACCATATGGGGAATCCTGTTTATGGGTACTACAATATCTTCATTAATTTTATTGGGAGCCAGTTTGAAAAGAGCAGGAGAAAGGGATTTACGGGCTTTCCACAGATCAGAGGCCTGTTTTGGATCTTTTGCGGTAATAACATGATACGCCCCCTTTTCAAGGCAGAATTTCCTAAGCTTTTCCGCATCTTTTGCTATTGTTTTACAACTTCCGTCAATGTCAATCAAAAGAACTGCATCTATCTTCCTGAAAACAGAGTCCGGCATAATGGCTTTAAATTCATTTTCAACGCATTTAATTGATGCCCTGTCCATGTATTCAATACACCTTGGCACCACAGCTTCCCGGATTACCGCAGACACGGTTTCTGCCGCCTTTTGCATGGAGTCAAAAAGAACTGCAAGGGTTTTCACTTTTTCAGGCAGGGGAACAAGTTTTAATATAATTTTAGTTACAACGACAAGGGTGCCCTCTGATCCCACGATAAGCCTTGTCAAATCATAACCTGCAACCCCTTTTGCTGTTCTGACACCGGTATGAATAATTTCGCCTGTTGCAGTGACAGCTTCAAGTCCTAACACATAATCCCTTGTCACTCCATATTTCACCGCCCTTGGACCGCCTGCACATTCTCCTATGTTACCTCCAAGTGTGCAGAATGAAGAGCTTGCAGGGTCAGGGGGATAAAAAAGTCCTTTATTTTCAACTGCCCTGTGGAAATCACCGGTAACAACACCGGGTTCAACAATTGCCACAAAATTTTCCCTGTCAATCTCAAGGATATGGTTCATCCTCGTTAAAGCCATTACAATACCGCCTTTGACAGGAAGACAGCCGCCTGTCATCCCCGAACCGCTTCCCCGCGGAATAACGGCAAAGGATTCTCTATTTGCAAGCTTAAGGATTTCAGAAACTTCATGGCATGAAATGGGAAACACAACGGCATCGGGCAGAAAAGAGTTTCCGCTTGCATCATAGGAATAGCATACAAGCTCCTCCGGATCATTTACAACATGATTTTTTCCCGTTATGTCCTTGATTTTTTTTAGAACACCGGCAGAAAGGCTCATTCATATTTTACCCGAATCAATTTTTCTATAAAGATGATTCATCTGTTCCTTAAAGGTACCCTGGAGTTTTATTGCCTTTTCCACTGCATTGATTGAATATATGGCGGTTGCATGATACCTGTTGAAACTTCTTCCTATTTTCTTAAGGGGCTGGTCAGTATACCTTCTTGCAAGATACATTGCAACCTGCCTTGGTTTTACAATCCTCTTTTTCCTTGATGGAGATATAATCTCCTGTTCAGACACACTGAACTCACTGCACACGAGTTTTTTAATAAGATCAACCGTGATTTTTTTCTTATTCCTTGAAATTGTTGTAAGTACATTTCTCGCAAGGTTGATATCTATTTTATCACCCATCAGAGATCCCCTTGCAACAACTCCGTTAAGACCGCTTTCAAGCTGCCTTACGTTATCACAGAGCTCCTGGGCAATATAATCTGTAACATCTCCGGGAAGAATGCAG
Organism: Desulfobacteraceae bacterium; assembly: GCA_015486915.1. The sequence goes on along the minus strand of WFQS01000292.1, from coordinate 3,194 downwards.
CCTTTATGTTTTGCTTTTTTCTTTAGAATTTTCACCCTTGTTTTAAAATCAGGCGGATCTATTTTAGTAACAAGCCCCATGGTAAGCCTTGATTTTAACTGATCGTTCATCTTCGGGATATCATCGGGCAGATAACAGCCGCTGAAAATAATTTTCTTGTCTGCATTAACAAGATAATCAAGAGTTATGGCAAGTTCCTTCTGGGTAGCATCCTTTCCCGACAAAAAGTGTATATCTTCAAGGATTAAAACATCACATTTCCTTCTGTATTTTTCTTTAAACAGATTGATTTTATTATTTCTTAAAGAGGATACCATCTCATTGGTAAAATCCTCGGCAGTAACATAATAAACTTTTTCAGAACAGCCATGGGTCATGATATAATGCCCCACAGCCTGGGACAGATGACTTTTACCAAGACCGGTATCGGAAAGCAGATAAAGTGCCCTGTTGGCATTGCTTGTTCCTTCTGCAATGGCAAGTGAGGCTGAAAAGGCGAACCCGCTGTTATCCCCCACAACAAAATCATCAAAGGTAAATCCTTTTTTAAGCATTCTGCCGCTGTCAAATCTCATATTCATACCAGGCAGGATCATCTGACGTGAAGTTGCCGGAGCAGGTTCGGAAATTAAAGGAGCCGCAGCAAAACCTGCAAACCCTTTATTGAATATTTTTTTTTCAATTTCCAATTCTACGGTTACTTTTTTATTTCCAAAAAAAGAAAAATGATCTTTAATGGATTTAAAATAATTTTCTCTAATCCGCTTTTTTGAAAAACTGTTGGGGCAGGTCAAATGGATTGTATTCTGTTTTGAACCAGCAAATTTCATGGGCTGAATCCACATCCTGAAGCTGTAATCAGGTAAAGATTTTTTCATTTCAAGTTTAACTTTTTGCCAGATAGAATTCATGATACTCCAGATAATATGTGTTTCTTAAAATTAAGATATCAATTAATCAATTTATTACAAACCACAAGGAATTTATTGCTTTCTTATTATTTAAAAGTTTATTTCAAGCTGTAAAAGCCTATTGCAGGAAGTTATTCAGTTCTTGTAAAAAAACTGAATGAGTTTCATTCTTTTATTTTATATCATTTTCTGTGTCAAATCGGATAAGAGCTGTTAAAAGAAAGTTTAGATTAATGTTAGATTAATGTTAAACTGGAACATGTACCCATTGATTTTATTAGATATTTTATCTGTGAAACAAAATTTTCCCATTAATTACAGCAAGTTTCATAAGGGTCTATTTTAGTTTGAAATTTTTACGGTTTGCGTGAAGTCAATATAAAATTGTAAAAAAAATTATCTTTAAAATAGTCATTTTTCCTCCTTTTTACTCCTCATTTCTAATATAATAATACCAAAATACATAAATTCAGAGTTTTCAATGGTTTCACAAAAAATGATCATATAAAAATTTTTAAGGTTTTTTCAGACTTTTTAATTTTGTTTTTATGTTTACTCTTTATTATGCACTGTAGTATAAAATCCATGAACCTGAATGCCCTAAAAAATTCAGGTTACGTTCTATTACATATAAACCGCCATGAGGCGGATCTGGTCTTTGCCCAGATCCTCAGAGGCTATCTGAAAAAATCCAGATTTACCTCATGGCCGTTTATAAGAAAGAGCTCATTTTTGGCAGAGTAACTGATGCTCTTTTTATTTTCGTCAAAATATCTGATTTTTTGAGGCACTGTAACGCAGTTCAGATCTGCCTCATGGCAGTTATAAAAAACAGGAAAATGATATTATCATGGAAAAGAAACGTCCAATTATCGGTATTACCATGGGAGATCCCGTTGGGATAGGTCCCGAGATCATTGCTTCAGTTCTTAATGACCCTTTGGTATATGAAATATGCAGACCACTTATAATTGGTGATCTCTTTATAATGGAAAAAGCATTTGAACTTAAAAAAAGTAAACTTTCCATAAATCCCGTAGTCTCTTGTGACAGTGGAATCTACAAATTTGGCACGGCTGATATTCTTTCTCTGTCAAACCTTGATAAAGATACTGCAGTACCGGCAAAACCCAGTGCAAAGACAGGTGAGGCCATGCTTAAATATATTACCCGGGCGGTTGACCTTGCAATGGACAAAAAAATATCCGCCATGGTTACCTGTCCCATAACAAAAACTGCAATGAAAATGGCAGGGTCAAAGTTTCACGGACACACTGAACTCATTGCCGAAAGAACGGGAACCAGTGAATACGCAATGATGCTTGCAGGAGATAAATTAAAAGTTGTACTTGTCACCATCCATATTCCCATTTCAGAGGTTCCCATAAAAATAAGCAAGGAAAAAATTGTTAAAACCATCAGGATTACTGGAAACTCCCTGAAAACCCGTTTTGGCATAAAAAACCCTGTTATTGCCGTTGCAGGACTTAATCCCCATGCCGGTGAGGATTCCATGTTCGGCCCTGAAGAGGAAAAAATCATAAAACCTGCTGTGAAACAGGCTGTGGCTGAAGGGTTTAATATTAAAGGACCTTTTCCTCCGGACACATTGTTCTTCCATGCAGCAGAGGGGAAATACCACGGGGTTGTATGCATGTACCACGACCAGGGACTTATCCCATTTAAAATGATACATTTCAATGACGGGGTAAACACAACCCTTGGACTTCCAATCATCAGGACATCTGTTGACCACGGAACTGCATATGATATTGCATGGAGAGGTGTTGCCAATTCCTCGAGTCTTCTGGCATCCATTAAAATGGCTGTGCTCCAGGCAAATACCATTTCATAATGAAATTACGGATATCACAACCTCAGAAAATGTAAAACAACGAGTGACAAAAGGGCCATAAGTCCGATACGGTGAACTTTATACGGCCCCGGATAATCAGAAAATCATGATAAAAAATTGTAGATATTCCCTGGTTTTCATCACAGACCTTCAGGAGAAAGTACTAAAATAAATGACCATAGATAAAATTATTATTAAAGGTGCAAGGGAACACAATCTAAAAAATATCAATGTGGAGATTCCAAGAAACTGCCTTGTTACCATAACAGGTCTATCTGGCTCAGGTAAATCAACCCTTGCCTTTGACACCCTTTATGCAGAGGGCCAGCGCAGGTATGTTGAATCTCTGTCAACCTATGCAAGACAATTCTTAGGACAGATGGAAAAACCGGATGTTGATTTCATAGAAGGATTATCACCCGCCATCT
>WFQS01000291.1 GCA_015486915.1 Desulfobacteraceae bacterium | reverse complement strand
GGTATCTATATCTAACCCTTTTTTATCTGTCAAATCAAATTTTTTGTAACTAAGCTGTGATTTGAGTTTCTTATAAAATTTATCTGCTTTTGTTTTTCTTGTTGCGTTTTTTTTGTTTTGCCTTATATTTTGTGGCAATATATCTGAAAATCAGGTATTGAAACGAGATTCTTTGATGTATGATCAAAATTTTTTCTGTTTTTTTTCTGTTTTTATTGATGAGTAATTTTTAAATTTATTTTTTTAACCTGTATTTGGGAGTAATAATGAGTAAAATAATTGCGCTTGCCGGAAAGGGCGGTGTCGGGAAAACAACAGTCTCTGCACTTGCCTTGAGATATCTTGCAAAAACCGGGGCTTCTCCAGTGCTGGCAGTTGATGCTGACCCCAATAGTAATCTTGGTGAAACCCTTGGAATGGACGTTACAAAAACCGTTGGAGATGTCAGGGAAGATTTTATGCGTGACCCCCAGGGTGTTCCATCCGGTATGGATAAAATCGTTTATATTGAAATGCTGATGAATCAGATTATCATAGAAACCCAGGCCTTTGATCTCCTTGTAATGGGACGTCAGGAAGGCCAGGGCTGTTACTGCATGGTGAACAATATCCTTAACCGGTTCACAGAACAATTGAGTAAAAATTACAAATATCTTCTCGTTGATAATGAAGCGGGAATGGAACATTTAAGCAGACGTACCAGTGGAAAGGTTGATATGCTTCTTCTTGTCACAGATTATGCCTTAAGGGGATTAAGGGCAGTTGCAAGAATAAAGGAGATGCTCGGCGGGCTCAAACTTGCCGTGACCAATATAGGACTTGTTGTGAACAGGGCACCAGAGGAACTTGGCTCAGTTTTTCTTGCTGAAGCTGAAAAAATCGATATCCCCATTGTCTGCAAAATTCCTGAAGACAAAGCCCTTCTAGAGTTTGATATGGAAAGGAAATCTTTGATTGATCTTCCGGATGATTCTCCTGCAGTTGTGGCTGTTGATGCAATGATGAAAGATATGCTTGCGAAATGATACACCATACCGGGAGGAAACAGACATTTCAGTCCTTTATCCTGTTCTTTTAAAAGTACCTGAAACATCCGGACAGCTTAAATCAAGGGATAAAACGATTTTTCTTGGCAGGTATGCAAGGCAGAGTCTCAGGATTTCAGGGGAATATTCAGGGTTTTATCCTGAAAAGTTAAAAAAAAACAAAAAGGGAAAACCCCTTTCCTGTCGTGGGATTTACTGGTCTATTTCACATAAACCAGGCTGTACAGCAGGAATTGTTGCACGTTCTGATACGGGCATTGATATTGAAAAAATAAAACCGGTCTCAATTCCTTTATTTAAACGTATATGCAGTCCAGAGGAAAAGGACCTGTTTGAAACAGATAATATAAATCTGATCTTTTTCAGGTGTTTTACTTCAAAGGAAGCGGTGCTTAAACTCATCGGTACGGGGTTGCAGGGTATGAGAGGTGTAAGAGTAATTGAGGTCCCTGATTATTTAAATACTGTGCTGATGGCTGACGATGATATCTACAGGGTTGAACATTTCATTGTAGACGGATATCTTTCTTCTGTGGTAAAGGGGGATTCAAGGGTGATATGGAATTATATTGACCCTGATCTTTAGTGCATTATCCCTCAATTTCTGCCATGTCGCTTCTGTGCTGTTGAATCCATGGGCAGGGAAGGGGGCGGTAGTAAAAAGTAAGTGAAGGATACAAATCCGGACAGGCCGGGTTTACCTGATATAAGGATTGAAAATTTTTAAAAAAAGGTTGCAGAAAATGGATGAAGGAAACGGTTTTGTAATGAAGGATGGCAGTGGCACTCCAGGTCCGGAAAACAGCATGCCTGAAGTTGCTTTTTCCACTTTTATTTTGTCTCTTTATTCGTCTGCCCTTGTTCACCTCGGGGAGATGCCGGAACCATCCACCGGAGCAAGGGTAAGGGATCTTGATCTTGCTAAACAGACAATAGATATGGTTATAATGCTGGAAAAAAAAACACAGGGGAATTTAGAGGAAGACGAAGAAAAATTAATGGAAAGTCTTCTCCATGAACTGAAAATGGCCTTTGCCAGGGCAAAAGGTTTATGATCACCCTGCATTCTCCTGCGAAAATCAATCTTTTTCTTTATGTAACCGCAGAAAGAGAAGATGGATTTCATGACCTTTTTACACTGATGACAGAGCTTGCACTCGGAGATGACCTGGAGTTTGAGTTTAAAGAAAAAGAGATCTCTGTTCAATGCAGTCATCCACATGTTCCGGAGGATAACTCTAATCTTGCCTTTAAAGCTGCTGAATTTTTTATTAGCAGCCTTCCCCTGAATTCTGTAAAAAAACACTCAAACAGGGGTGTCGGTATAAAAATAAATAAAAGGATTCCACCGGGCGGGGGGCTTGGAGGAGGCAGCAGTAATGCCGCCTGCGTGCTCAAAGCCATGAATGAATGGTATGATTTCCCTTTTTCAAATTCTTTTCTGATGGAAATGGGACGTAAGCTTGGTGCTGACGTCCCATTTTTTATTCAGGGAGGAAATGCGATTGCAAGGGGCATAGGTGAAAAACTTGATATCTGTAATATTTTTCTGCCTTATTATATACTGCTTGTATATCCAGGATTCAGTGCATCAACGGCAGCGGTTTACAAAAATGTTGATTTAGCATTGACAAAAAACAGAAAATTTAATAATAATGCTCTGTTAAATATATGTAAATCAGATGGAAGGCTGGATATAAAAGGGTATCTGCACAATGATCTTGAAACTGCAGCGTACAGTCTGTATCCTGAACTTAAGGCAGTAAAAGATAAGATGGCTGATTTTCTCCATGAAACAATTTTCATGACGGGAAGTGGTTCATCTTTTTTTGTTCTTTTCTCTGATTATTCAGAAGCTGAAAATGCTTATAAAAACGTGTCACGGCAATGGAAAACATTGGGGATGACACCTGAGAATAGAATTTTTCTCACTGCCTTTGCGGGGTGTGAAAATTAATTGTAATTAGTGCACTATATTAATGGGGCGTAGTCAAGCGGTTAAGACACAGGATTTTGATTCCTGCATTCGGAGGTTCGAATCCTCCCGCCCCAGCCAGCAATGGACCCAAATTTATTGAAAGAGATTTTTTATGAACGGAATATCTATTTTTTCAGGAAATTCAAATCCTGAACTTGCCCTTAAAATAACCGAGTATCTTGCAAAACCCCTTGGCAAAATAAAAGCAGACAAATTCAGCGATGGTGAGATACAGCTTGAAATTAAGGAGAACGTCAGAAAACAGGAAGTCTTTATAATCCAGTCAACCTGTGCGCCTGTTAATGATAATCTTATGGAACTGCTCTTGATGATCGATGCTCTGAAAAGATCTTCTGCAAGCAGGATAACAGCGGTCGTGCCATATTTCGGGTATTCACGCCAGGATAAAAAAGTGACTCCGAGGGTGCCGATCAGTGCAAAACTTGTTGCGGATTTAATCACCAGTACAGGAGTTGACAGGGTGATAACCCTTGACCTTCATGCCGGACAGATTCAGGGTTTTTTTAATATTCCCGTTGATAATTTATACGCAGCCCCTGTTATCCTTGATTATATTAAAACCGATTACGGCCATGATGATATTGTAATTGTTTCTCCCGATGCCGGAGGTGTTGAAAGGGCAAGGGCATTTGCAAAACGCCTCCATGCAGGGCTTGCCATAATTGATAAGCGCCGCAGTGCTCCCAACAAGGCCAAAGCCATGGCTCTTATAGGCGATGTAAAGGGTAAAATTGCCGTTATCCTTGATGATATGGTTGATACAGCCGGGACTCTTACTGAGGCTGCAGGGGTCATTGAACGTCATGGTGCCAAATCAGTACATGCCTGCTGTACCCATCCGGTACTTTCAGGCCCTGCTGTCAAACGAATAGAAGACTCATCTTTAAAGACTCTTGTGGTGACAGACACAATTCCATTGTCTAAAGAAGCTGAAGCATGTGACAAGATACAAATTCTTTCAATAGCAAAACTTGTGGGGGAGGCGATTATCCGGAGCTATAGAGGAGATTCTGTCAACTCTCTTTTTGTGTAACGGCCATGAGGTCGATCTGGACTCATACCCCAGATCTGCTCACAACAAGTCATGAGATAGTTGAATAAACACTTTGTGCTGTTTCATATAACGGCCATGAGGCCGATCTGGTGACTCTCAGACTGCCTCTCAACAAAAATGAAACTCTAATAATTTAAGGTACTTTAAAAGAGTTTCATATAAAAATTATAAATTAGACTGCAATAATGCAGATACGGAGGACATCAGTTGGAACTGATTAATTTAAAAGCTGGAATAAGAAAAGGAAAAGGAAAGGGACATGCCCATTTTTTGAGGAAAAACGGGTCGGTTCCAGGGATAATGTATGGCCCGAAAACAGAGCCGGTCATGCTGTCTCTCTCTGCAAATGATTTAACAAACATGGTTAGAAAATACGGTTCCACAGGGCTTTTCATTAATTTAGACCTTGATGAAGGGCAGAGAACCGTTATGCTTAAGGATTTCCAGATGGACACCTTTAATTTAAACTGCCTGCATGTTGATTTCCAGGAAATCGACCTGAACAAAAAGATTGTGGTAAGTGTCCCCGTTGAAATTACAGGTGAATCAGAGTCTATTAAAATGGGCGGAGTGCTTCAGACTATACGGCGTGAGATAGATGTTCTGTGCAGGCCGGCAGATGCTCCTGAGAATGTTGTTATTGATATATCCAGTCTTGAGATTGGTGATTCTATTCATATTGAAGATGTATCCCTCGGAGATGAAATTGAATTGCCCCATGATGTTAATTATACTATTTTAAATATTGCACATCCAACGGCAGTGGAAGAAGAAGTTGTTGAAGAAGAGGAAGATCTGGAGGCAGAGACTGAAGAAACTGCTGAAACAACCGAATCCGCTGCTGAGTAAAAGATTTTTGATTTCTATGTCTAACAACCCGATTGTCTTGCTGGCAGGTCTGGGAAATCCCGGAGCAAAATATGCCCGGACCCGCCACAATGTCGGCTTTAGAATTATTGATTCGCTTGCTGACAGGTTTTCTCTTTCACTTGATAAATCCCGTTTTGATACAAAATACTCAAGGGGAACAGTGAATGGAATTAAAGCAGTTCTTGCAAAACCCCAGTCTTTTATGAACAGAAGTGGGTTCCCCCTCCAGAAAATTGCCGCCTATTTTAAAATTAATACATCAGATATTATTGTTGTGCATGATGATCTTGACCTTGAATTCGGGAAGATAAAAATAGTTAAAAATCGTGGACATGGTGGTCATAATGGGATCAAATCCATTATTGAAGCACTTGGGACAAAGGATTTTATCCGTGTAAGAGTAGGAATTGGCCGGCCCCATGGCAGCAAAGAGGTGATTGCCCATGTTTTAAGTTCTTTTGAAAACAGTGAGGAAAAAGAACTTGAAAATATCGTGGAAAAATCCGTCGACACCTGTTTAATGATTATGGAACAGGGTTTTAAAAAAGCCATGATGGTCTGTAATAATTGTTAATTATTTTTTTCTTTGATCAATGTGTGAGTTTGTGTTATATATCATTAAAGATGGCCGTAATGTTTATTAATTAAATCAGTACCTGAACAAGAACCTGTGTCGAAATAAAAAGCTGACCCCTAATACACAAGGCGCGGGATTTTAAAATTCTTTGAGTTTTAGAACACACTGGGTTTTTTAATCCTGCAGAAGACAGACAAATGGGGCAGGTTTTTGTTTAAACACGAATTATAACAAAAAGGCTGGTGTTAATGATGGGGGAAAAAATTAAAGATAGAATTGAAGAATCCGAAAGTACCGGGAAAAAAGAGTTTATCAAAGGTGACATAGCAGTTTATCCTGCCCATGGAGTTGGATACATAAAATCCATTGAGAATAAAGTGATAAACGGTGAGAACATGAGTTTTTATATGATGAAAATCGTTGAAAACGGAATGGTGATCATGATCCCAACCTCCAATGTCGACTCTGTCGGGCTTAGAAATGTTATTTCTGAAAAAGAGGTTTCCCAAGTTTATAAAGTTATGAAGGAAAAGACCCATAATGGCAATAAACAAACCTGGAACCGAAGGTACAGGGAGTACATGGATAAAATCAAGACAGGTTCCATCTACGATGTTGCAGAGGTGTTCAGAGATCTTTTCCAGTTAAAACTTGAAAAAGACCTTTCCTTTGGTGAACGTAAGCTTCTTGATACAGCACAGAGCTTACTTGTTCAGGAACTTTCCATTGCAAAGGATGTGGATGAAGATGTGATGCGAACAGAGATTGAACAATTGTTTAATTAATTTTTTCAACTGCATTGAATTATTATGGTTAATGTAAGTGAGGCCGACAGGCGTATAAGGCGTTTGTCGGTTTAATTTTTTTTATATGGAAGTTTCATTTAAAATAAATAAAGAGGATTACGGGCAGAGGCTTGATTTAACCCTGTCGAAAATTTCCGATTCCTGGTCAAGGAATTACGCATCCAATCTTATCAAATCCGGTCATATCCGCGTTTCAGGGCAAAGAAAAAAAATAGGCTACAGATTAAAATCCGGAGATATCATTACAGGAATGATACCTGACCGTAAAGATGATATTTCCATATTACCCGAAGCCCTTGATATTGACATTTTACATGAGGATAATCATATCCTTGTGGTGAATAAAAGAGCCGGTATGGTTGTCCACCCTGCATCGGGTAATTTTTCAGGAACCCTTGTCAACGCTCTTTTATATTATTTTCCGGAAATTAAAAGCGTTGGAGAAAATCCATTAAGACCGGGCATTGTTCACAGGCTTGACAAGGATACAACCGGCATAATGGTCATTGCAAAAAACAGTTCAGCTTTTAATTTTCTTAAAAATGAGTTTAAACAGCGCCGCGTTTTTAAAAAATACCTGTGCCTTGTTACGGGAAATATAAAAGAAAATGCAGGCAGGATCACTTTTCCCATTGGACGCGACAGAATAAAGCGAAAGAGGATGTCGGTAAATGCTCCCCATTCAAAGCATGCAGAAACTCTGTGGCGCGTAAGAAAAAGATTTGATATTGCAACTTTTCTTGAAGCAGAACTTAAAACAGGCAGGACTCACCAGATAAGGGTGCATTTTCGTGCCCTCGGGCATCCTCTTGTCGGGGACGTGACTTACCGCTATAAAAGAAAAAGACCTGCAAAGAATAAAAATCCCCTGTCAATCTTGGAAAAAAACATATCAAGACAGATGCTGCATTCGTGGAAGCTTGGTATAAGGCATCCTTTTTCAGGCAGGAAAATTAATTTTACAGCCCCTGTTCCGGATGATATGAAACAGATACTTTCCGGTTTGTCCGATCCTTAAATATTTTTTAGATTTGTTTAGAGGCGGCTGGTGTAAATCCAGATCCGCCTCATATTTATCCCTAATTTCTTGTATCTTGTATCTTGTATCTTGTCTCTTGCCATTTGTTTCTTGTTCCTATGCAGCTTTTTTTATATTTATAGCACAGACTTTAAATTCAGGAATTTTTGCAACCGGATCAAGTTTTGCATTTGTCAGCCTGTTTGCAGCTGCATTTGCAAAATGAAATGGAATAAACAATGTTCCGTCAACTGCCTTTGAAGATATCTTCGTTTTAGTCTTAATCTTTCCCCTTCGTGATACCACATCAACGAGATCCCCGTTTTCTAAACCAAGGCGTTCTGCATCGTTAGCTGATATTTCCACAAAACATTCAGGGGCAAGAAAATTAAGGCCTGCAGACTTCATTGTCATGGTACCTGTGTGGTATTGGAACAACAGCCTTCCAGTTGTAAGTATAAAAGGATACTCTTCATCTGTCATCTCAGCAGGATCTCTGTGGTCAATGGCATGGAAAAGTCCCTTGCCCCTTGTAAACTGCTTGGCGTGCAGTATAGGAGTTCCAGGATGGTTTTCAGTGGGGCAAGGCCAGAAAATACCTTCTTTTTCAATTCTTTCCCATGTTATACCTGCATAGGAAGGAGTAACAAGCCTTATCTCTTCAAAAATTGCATTGGCATTGGGGTAATTCATGGGGTATCCCATGCGGTTTGCAATATCACAGATGATTTTCCAGTCTCTTCTGGCAAATCCCGGAGCTTCAACTGCTTTTCTGACCCTCTGCACCCTTCTTTCCGTGTTTGTAAATGTACCGTTTTTCTCGGCAAAGCAGAACGACGGAAGAACAACATCGGCAAGCGCTGTTGTTTCCGTAAGAAAAATATCCTGAACAACGAGAAAATCAAGATTTTTAAAGGCTTTTTCAGCGTGGTTAAGATCAGGATCGGATACCATTGGATTTTCACCGATGATATACAGAGCCTTGAGTTCACCTTCTCCTGCCTTTTGAACCATTTCCGTTACTGCAAGCCCCGGTTTTGGAGAGAGTCCTTTTATATCCCAGGCATTTTCATATTTTATACGGGCATCATCACCGTCAACTTTCTGGTATGCTGTAAATACATTGGGAAGTCCACCCATATCACATGCACCCTGAACATTATTCTGCCCCCTTAACGGGTTAACCCCGCCTCCTGGGATGCCAAGATCACCGCAGAGCATGGACAGATTTGCAAGTGATTTTACATTGTCAGTTCCCGTTGTATGCTGTGTAATTCCCATGCAGTAAACAATGCATCCTCTTTTTGCAGCTGCAAAGGTTCTAGCGGTATTTACAATGTCTTCAGCTGCAACTCCGGTTATTTTTTCTACATATTCCGGTGTGTACTTTTTTACTGTTTTTTTAAGTTCCTCAAACCCTTCCGTTCTTGTTTCAACAAATTTTTTATCATATATATCTTCTTCTATGATAACATGCATGAAACCGTTTATAAGGGCAATGTCCGTTCCCGGCTGAAGCCTCAGCCATTTGTCAGCTGATTCGGTAAGTTTGAGCCGTCTTGGATCTATAACAAAAAGAGTTGCGCCTTTAAGAGTTGCAGCTCTTTTTATAAAGGTTGAAATTACAGGATGGTTTTCAGTTGTGTTGGAGCCTTCAACAATAATGACATCGGCAGATTCAATATCTCCAATAGTATTTGTCATTGCACCGCTTCCAAATGCTGCAGCCAGACCGGCTACGGTTGAAGAATGTCACAGTCGGGCGCAATGGTCGACATTGTTTGTTTTAAGCACCGCCCTTGTAAACTTCTGGGCAATATAGTTTTCCTCATTGGTTATCCTTGCAGAGGTAAAAACACCAAGACTGTCCGGGCCGAATTCATCCTTTATATTTGTAAATTTCGATGCAACAAGATCAAGGGCTTCGTCCCATGTCACCCCTTCAAGTTTGCCATTTTTCCTTATCATGGGAACGGTTATACGCTCGGGAGACCCAACAAAGGCAAATCCATACCGTCCCTTTACACATAATCTTCCGTGGTTGGGAGCGACATCTTCTCCTGCGCTTGCCATTTTAACGATCTTATTGTTCTGTACGGTCATTTCCACCTGGCAGCCCACACCGCAGAAGGTGCATGTCGTACGTACCTTTTTTGTTTTTGCAAATCTTTCAATTTCAAGATCAT
>WFQS01000290.1 GCA_015486915.1 Desulfobacteraceae bacterium | reverse complement strand
GGCGGACCGCCCGTCTTTATCCTTTTTGATTTCACAGGAAAAAATGAACGAACTGGCAGATGATGCAGGATTTATATCCGAATTCAGCGAGGACCAGACCGAACAGGCAAAAACATGGTGGAACAAGGTAAAATCTGTAACAGAAAAAGCTGCGGGCAAAACAAGGCCACTTGGGCCCCATATTATATTTGGAGAAAACGGAAAATTTTTCGGACAGACAATGACTGCAAACCTTAACGAAAGCCTGATAAAAGTTGCCGCTGCTGTTTATCAAAATTTATCATAGCTTTTACTGCAGCCTTTTTTTTAAGCAGATCTTTATCTGATTTATACAGTGCAAGCCCTTTATCAATCCATTCAATGGCTTTTTCTGTATCGCCTGCCTGTATATAGGCATATACGATTTTATTTATTGTTTTCTTATCCTTTTTGTCACGAAGCAGCTTTTCATAGTAAAAAGCTGCCTGTAAAGGGATATCAAGGTTCAGGTACAGATCAGCTGCAAGTGAAATTTGATCATGACGGAGGGGGGTTAAGTATCCATAGCTGACAAGGGCTGCAAGTCCTTTTTTTAACTGATTATTCCTTAAATAAAAACTGGAAAGCGCCTTCCACCATTTTGGTTCAAGGGGATATTTTTTTGTAAGAAATACAGCGTATTTTATCGCATTTTTATTATCTTTTGCCTCTGCAAAACAGATTGATGCATAATAAAGATACATTCCGTCTTTTTTTCCACCTGTTTCATAACCCTTTACAAAGGCTTTTGCCGCCATAGACATTTGATTTAATTCATAGAGACATTTGGCAAGGTTCAGCCAGCACGGGCTCAGATTTGGGTTTTTTGTAACAGCATTTCTGTATGAAACAGCAGCTTTTTTTCTGTATTTTTTTTTCAGCTGCAGATTATCAGGTTCAGCATGACCTGACAGTGCCATGTAATAATTACCAAGCATAAAATCGATGTAATAATGGGTGTAGCCTCTTTTCCGTGCAGTCAGTGCATCAACCTTATTTTTCTTTGCCTTAAAATTTTCAAGCAGGGCAGCAGCTTTTTTAATTTTTCCCTTTTTCATCAGGTCACTTGCCTGTGATACACAGATACCCGCTTCAAGGGGAAGCCTGCCTTTTGTCATTGAAGCTGCATGCAGCACTGAAGATAAGCTGATAATGATCATTAATGAATACAAAATAATAAATAAAAAAAAATCCAGGATATAATTTGAAATCCATGATTTTCTTAAGAGAGCTGCATAAACAAAAATATCCTGTATAATTATTTTCATCACTGTTTTTATCATGACTCAAGCTTGAATCTTATAATAGTCTGTGCAATGGTGCTAACAGGAATACCGCTCACTTTACCCGGCTTGAATCTCCATTTTGATACACATTTTATAACACTGCTGTTAAAAATTTTTTCAGGAACCGCTTTTATAATTCGAATATTTTTAACCACACCCCTGTCCGTTACAATGAATCTTACTTTCACCCACCCTTCAATATTGTTGCGCATTGCAACAGCCGGGTATATCGGTGGAATCTTCACAACAGGGATAAGGGGCGTATCCAGTTCTCCCATGCGGTATTTTTCCTTTAGAACAGGCCCTGACATAGTAAAATTCATCACAGGCATGGATTCCGGCCCTGAAAAATCAGAATTTAATGCAGAATCAAATAAGGTTTCATGGTTTGCATCAAATGAAATTGCTGGTTTTAACACCATTTTCTGCTGGTTAAAAACTTTTATAACCCTTTTAAACCTGATTCTGGTATGAACTGCAGAATTATTTTTTTTTATTTCTTTGTTTTTAAGTGGCATTTGCCGGGAGTAAGCCATGGCAACCTTAAGAGGTTTAAATGCAGTATTATGAATGTTATTATTACAGGGAGCAATCCTGGTAAGAGCAGGCATAAGACCAAAAAGAACGATATTTAAAACAGCAGAGATAATAACAGCCAATGTCCAGTCCGTAAAACCCCTGTTACGACAGGTTAACAAGACATAATT
>WFQS01000289.1 GCA_015486915.1 Desulfobacteraceae bacterium | reverse complement strand
AGGTGCTTAAGGATATATCTCTTTCTTATTTTTACGGTGCGAAAATCGGTGTACTTGGTTTAAACGGTTCGGGTAAGAGTACTCTTCTTCGGATTATGGCTGGAAAGGATAAAAATTTTAACGGAGAAACGATCCTGTCAAAGGGATATACTGTTGGGCTTCTTGAACAGGAGCCTTTGCTTGATGAAGATAAAACAGTGAAGGAGATTGTTGAGCAGGGCGCTAAGGAGACTGTGGATCTGATCAATGAGTATGAAAAAATAAGCGAGAAATTCGCAGAACCCCTATCCGATGATGAAATGGATAAACTTATCAAAAGACAGGGAGAACTCCAGGATAAGCTCGATCATCTTGATGCCTGGGATATTGATGCCAGACTTGAGATGGCCATGGATGCCTTGAGATGTCCGGCTGGAGACATACCTGTTAAGATTATTTCGGGAGGAGAGAAAAGGCGTGTTGCCCTTTGCAGGCTGTTACTGCAGAAGCCTGATATCCTGCTCCTTGATGAGCCCACCAACCACCTTGATGCAGAATCTGTTGCCTGGCTTGAGGAGCATCTCAACAGGTACGAGGGTACTATTATTGCCGTGACACATGACAGGTATTTTCTTGATAATGTTGCACAGTGGATTCTTGAACTGGACAGGGGCCAAGGTATACCGTGGAAGGGCAATTATTCTTCCTGGCTTGAGCAGAAGCAGAACAGGCTGAAAAATGAGGCCCAAAGGGAAAGCAAACGCAGAAAAACCCTTGAAAGGGAACTTGAGTGGATCAGGATGTCCCCAAAGGGTAAGCGGTCCAGGTCAAAGGCCAGGATAAAATCCTATGACAAGCTCTTACACCAGGATGTTGGAAAAAAGGAACAGGAACTGGAAATTTTTATTCCACCCGGGCCAAGACTTGGTGACAAGGTTGTTATTGCAAAGGATGTGTGCAAGGGTTTTGACAACCGCCTTCTTGTGGAAAATATGAATTTTATCATACCACCGGGCGGTATTATCGGTGTTATCGGTCCCAATGGTGCAGGAAAATCAACTTTATTTAATATGATTACCGGAAAAGAGACTCCTGATTCAGGGACCATTGATACAGGAGATACTATAAAAATTGCCTATGTTGATCAGGAAAGAAATATCCTTGATCCCGACAAAACCATCTGGGAGGTTATCTCAGGCGGAAACGAGCTGATTTCCCTTGGAGGCAGAGAAATAAACTCCAGGGCATATGTTTCAAAATTTAATTTTTCTGGTTCGGATCAGCAGAAAAAAACAGGAAAGATATCAGGCGGCGAGCGCAACAGGGTGCATCTTGCAAGGATGTTAAAGGAAGAGGCCAATCTTCTTTTATTGGATGAGCCCACTAATGATCTTGATGTCAATACAATGCGCGCCCTTGAGGAAGCCCTTGAAAATTTTGCTGGATGCGCCATTGTAATAAGCCATGACAGGTGGTTCTTAGACAGGATTGCAACCCATATTCTTGCCTTTGAAGGGGACAGCAAAACCTTTTTTTATTCAGGCAGTTATTCGGATTACGAACATGATAAAAAAAAGCGGCTCGGCATAAAAGAAGATCATCCGAGAAGAATTAAATACCGGCAGTTGAGCAGATAATTGTTAAAAATTAAGGCAGACATACTATTTTTTATACCCGATTGCTGATACCCGATTGCTGAAAATTTTGATACCTGAATGCTGAAAAATAAAATAATTTGTGAAAAAAAATTCATTAAAAGCGGTTTTCTTGAAATACATGCAGCGGTTTTTTTGTTTGGATTTTCCGGATTGTTCGGTAAATTTCTGCATTGCCCTTCAATTGTAATTGTTTTTGGACGGACTTTATTTGCATCGGCAGCTCTTTTGCCCATTATGGCTTTTACCTCTGGAGTAAGGCCATTTTCAGGGGGAAAGAAAGCCATGCTTGTTTACGCTGTACAGGGGGCGTTGCTTGCTGCCCACTGGACCAGTTTCTTTTATTCAATACAGATTTCAACCGTAACAATAGGGTTGCTTACTTTTTCCACATTTCCCGTTTTTGTTACATTTATGGAACCTTTTTTTTTCAGGGAAAAACTTAATTCTTCGGATATTGCAACGGCAATGATCGTTTTTGCAGGGCTTGTGCTTGTACTGCCGGGCTTTGATTTTTCCAGGGCGCCCGTAAAAGGCGCTTTTTATGGAATAGTGTCCGGATTCACATTTGCCCTGCTTAGTCTTGCAAACAGAAAAAATGTTCAACAGGACCACCCCATTGTTGTTGCATTTTACCAGAATTTCTTTGCATCCCTTGCACTTCTGCCGTTTATTTTTGTTTTAAAACCATCTGTACCCGGTGAAAATGAATTATTTCTTCTTGCTGCCCTCGGTATTTTGTGCACAGCTTTAAGTCACACACTTTTTATAAAATCCCTTATTTCCATTAAAGCACAGACAGCGGGAATCATTACTGCACTGGAGCCGGTATATGGGATTTTACTTGCCTTTATTATCCTTGGAGAAAGACCGGGGCTTAGAACCATGGCAGGTGGAGTCATAATTATTGCAGCCACAGTTGTTGCAGGGGTACTCCATAAAAAAAAATAAGGATCGGAGATGAAATAAGTTGAACAGAAATAGCGCAGGATTCCGGCCCATGTACAAGGCGCATTAAAGGTTGCATACTAAACGTATTCGGCCTTTGATGCAACGAAGTAGATGGGCCGGAAGACAAGCAATCTCGTTCAACTTATAAAATTTTCGATCCT
>WFQS01000288.1 GCA_015486915.1 Desulfobacteraceae bacterium | reverse complement strand
GTCAAAACATTGAGTTGTGAATCCATGGAGGATTTTAAGAATATGGTTAATAAGGCTAAGTCCTTATAACTGCCATGAGGCAGATCTGGACTGCGTTACTATGCCTCTAAAAATCAAAGATTTTGACGAACATAGAAAGAGTATTTGTTACTTTTTCAAAAATGAGCTCTTTCTTATAAAAAAAAATAAACTTTTATTTGACATTTACCAAGAGCACTGGTATTAGTGGTATAAATTAATGTTTGATACGTCTAACTTTTAAAACGTGGACACCATGACAAGAGCGCAGAAAGAACAAAACAACCTGGTAAAAGAAAAGCCTCTTACATCTGTTATGGAGGATTATCTTGAGGCAATTTTTGATTTGAAAAAGGAAAAGAATTTTGTCCGCGTTAAAGATATAGCAAAAAGAATGAAGGTGAAAATGCCCACTGTATCAAGTATGCTGAAAAATCTTGATAAAAAGAGACTGGTCAAATACAGAAAGTATGAATTTGTGGAACTGACAAAAACCGGGGCGGAAATAGGAAAAGAAATACGTCGCAGGCATGAAATTCTGCTTAAATTCTTAACAAAAATCTTAAATATAAATCCAAAGACAGCAAATGAGGAAGCCTGCAAAATGGAGCATACTTTAAGTTCATCCACCCTTGACAGCCTTACTGATTTTATTGAATTCATTGATATATGTCCAAGGGCGGGGGAAAGCTGGCTTCAATATTTCTGGGAATTTCATGTGCATGGGCGCAAGTCTGAAACATGTCTCCAGCATTGCAGGGATTTTTCATGTGAGTTCAATAAGGGAACTTCCAAAAAATAATTTACGCATCCTGTTTGCCCTTTTGCCCGTTTTCTCTGTTGTGATAACAGGCACATAGTTCCACTATGCACCTGTCATCACGCCTTGAAAACGAACAAAAGTACTGCACGATATACGTATATTATTTTCTTCCAGTTCCCTAATAAAATATATTAAACCTGCGTATGAAATGCATGGGGCAACCGCAGATAATACCGGAAAAGATTTGGGATAGGAATTGTATTTGACACTCCTGATACCAGGGCGGGTTTTTCGTATTGTGTTAAGAGGCAAACCTGGGCCAAACCGGATACGCCCAGGGTGATGATAAATAAATCTAAAATAGCAGTATTAACTTGAACGGCTTTATTTAAAAGCTGTTTTACCGGCTGTTGTGTTGCCCGGTTGCGGGCTTTTTTTTGATTTTATTGTTAGATATACCTAACAATAAAAGGGATATAAAATAATAAATAGAGGGTGAAACTTAGCATGAAAACAAATAAAATAAATTTCATGAAATTATGGTCATGGCCGGAAAAAACCATGGAAAAAATGAAAATTAACGGATACGGGGTACTTAACATGAAAAACAGCGTTTCAATGTACGCAGGAACCGGACCAAGCGGAGGCCATCAATCTTGGCCATTAAATTTAAGGATGTCCGGTGAAAAAACGCCGGTACAGAAGGTAAAATCAGAGGATGTCAATCTTGTTGCAGAAGGGGCAGCTCCTGAACCGACAGCTTTTCCCCTTCGCATGGCAGCAGAAGGAGAAAAAGTGAAAATTTTTTCATTAAACGGCGGAAAAATTTTCCATGACAGATTAGCTGGCCTTGGCATACACGTCGGTGAAAAGGTGGAAATCATCCAAAACCGAAGTGATGGCAAATTACTACTTGGACATGGCAATGCACGGTTTTTCCTTGGCGGAGGAATGTCCTGGAAAATTCAGGTGATCGCCGCTGCAGATGAAAATAAGATCAAAAAAGAGAATGAATAAAAACGGATATCCACAGAATATAAAATTGAGCAAAGGATAAGACAAATGGAAAGAACTTTACAGGAGATGGCAGCAGGCGAAAAAGGCAGGGTTGCAGGATACGCTAAAGCAAACAAAGTCTATCGGGAAAAGCTTTTATCCATGGGATTAACCCGTGGTACCGAATTTACAGTGGAGCGCATAGCACCCATGGGTGATCCTGTGGAAATACAGGTGCGCGGATTTTCATTGAGCGTAAGAAAAAGCGAAGCATCGGCATTGATAATTGAAAAAACAATAAAATAAAGGAGAAAACAATATGAGTGACTATACCATCGGAGTTGTCGGTAATCCCAATTGCGGAAAAACAACTCTTTTCAATGAGCTCACCGGTGCAAGGCAGCATGTGGGAAACTGGCCCGGAGTTACCGTTGACCGTAAAACCGGAAGTTATACCCATAACGGGAAAAACATTGAAGTTGTTGACCTTCCGGGAATATATTCCCTTTCAGCTTCATCCCTTGATGAAAAAGTAGCCCGCAATTACGTTCTTTCAGGAGAAGCTGACCTTATTGTAAATATTATTGACGCATCCAATCCGGAACGTAATCTTTATTTGAGCCTTTTACTTACCGAGATGAAAATCCCGCTTGTTATTGCCTTAAACATGATGGATACGGCAAAGGATAATAATATCAACATAAATATAGACGCTATGTCACGACTTTTTGGCTGCCCCGTTGTTCCACTTGTCGCATCAAAGGGAAAGGGAGTCAACGCACTGAAATCGGAAATAAACCGTGCTGCAGAGACAAAGCCTGTTCCCCATATTAAAGTAGAATATCCGGCAAAAATAAGAGAATCCATCGATACCCTGATTCCCCATATCCGCAATACAGCGCTTGATAACAAACTTGAACCCGAATATGCAGCTATAAAACTGATGGAAGAGGATTCTGTTATCAGTAAACTATTTGATAATTCAATTATTGAAAAGGTGCGTGAACGTATAAATCAAATTGAGGAGGAACTTGATGAAGAGGCAGATATTCTCATTGCAGGCAGCAGATATGAACTGATAGGTGATATTATAAACAGGAGTGTTAAAAAAAAATCCCGCATAAGCAAAACAATTTCAGACAAAATCGATGGCGTTGTTTTAAACCGTGTCCTTGGCATTCCGATTTTCCTTGTTGCCATGTATCTGATGTTCATGTTCACCATAAATATCGGAGGAGCTTTTATAGATTTTTTCGACATTTTTTCAAGCACCATATTTGTGGACGGGTTTGGCGCCCTGCTGAAAACCGCGCATTTCCCGGCCTGGCTGATCACAATTCTTGCAGGCGGTATTGGCGGCGGTATCCAGACTGTGGCAACCTTTATTCCTCCCATAGGTTTTATGTTTCTTTTTCTCTCCCTTCTGGAAGATTCAGGATATATGGCAAGGGGCGCCTTTGTCATGGACCGCTTCATGCGCATGATAGGCCTGCCGGGTAAATCATTTGTCCCCCTGCTTGTGGGATTCGGATGCAATGTGCCCGCCATCATGGCCACCCGAACCCTTGAAAACCAGCGCGACCGCATTATGACAATTATGATGAATCCTTTTATGTCCTGCGGAGCCCGTCTTCCGGTTTATGCCCTGTTTGCCGCGGCATTTTTCCCTGTGGGAGGCCAGAACCTTGTTTTTCTGCTCTATCTTATTGGAATAGGTTTTGCAGTTCTTACAGGTTTTATCCTTAAAACCACAACCCTTAAAGGTGAAGTCAACCCGTTTGTAATGGAGCTTCCGCCCTATCACATGCCCACAATAAAAGGTGTTGTAATGCGGGCGTGGGACCGTTTAAGATCCTTTATTTTCAGGGCAGGCAAAATTATTATCATGGTTGTCATTGTTTTAAGTTTTTTAAATTCCATGGGAACCGACGGAACTTTCGGCAACGACAACACTGACAAATCGGTTTTAAGCAGCATTGGCAAAACAATTACCCCGATATTTACACCCATGGGAATAGAAAAGGGCAACTGGCCTGCCACAGTTGGAATTTTTACAGGTGTTTTTGCCAAGGAAGCTGTCGTGGGAACTTTAAATGACCTGTACTCCGGAATGGACGATAAAAATGCCGACAAAGCAGGTGTACAGGAAGATGAAAAAGCCTTTGATTTTATGGGCGGCATAAAAGAGGCCTTTGCAAGTATTCCGGAAAATCTCAAAGGAGTAAAGGACACTTTGCTTGATCCGCTTGGCCTTTCAGTCGGGGATGTTAAGAATGTAAAACAGGCCGCAGAGGAGCAGGACGTCAGTGTAAGCACCTTTGGTTCCATGGTAAACCTGTTTGACGGCAAAATAGGAGCATTTGCCTACCTTCTATTTATTCTGCTGTATTTTCCCTGTGTTGCTGCAATTGCTGCTGTTTACCGCGAAACCAACTGGAAATGGACAGTATTTGCAGGGGCCTGGACATCGGGCATCGCCTATATTGCGGCATCATTGTTCTACCAGTCGGCAACCTTTAACCGCCATCCTGAATCTTCCATGATCTGGATAGGTGTTTTAACGGGTTTCTTTGCATTGACTGTGTTTGTCATGCGCAAATCAGGCAATAAAACCAAAGAATCACCATCGGAATCCGGAGCTGACGGTATGGATTCGGGCATCGGCATAAATATGGGATCTGCATAGACCTGCATGCCATGAAGCTGGTCTGGATTCATCCATAACAATTAACCATAAATAAAAGGAGCACAATGATACTTTCCGATATAAAAAAATACCTTATGCAGCATAAACGGGCAACCCTCGGCGATCTTGTCATTCATTTTGAAACGGAACCGGAAGCCATGCAGGGTATGCTTGACCAATGGATTCGAAAGGGAAAAGTTACAAGTTACAAGGTGCAGGCAGGATGCTGCAGCAAATCATGCGCCAAATGCGGGGGTGAGTCAAATATGGAAATTTATGAGTGGACGGCTTAAGCAGTCTGTAATATTTTTAAAAAATTTAATACAAATTAAAGGAGAAAAAAGTATGAAAAAATTCATTGTATTATTCGCAGTATTATTTGTTTTCGCAGGATTACCATCCGTTTCAAATGCAGCATCCAATGAGGATCTGACTCAGCAGATTAAGATCCTTCAGCAGAAACTTGCAGAACTTGAAAATAAAGTAACGGAACAGGCAAAAACCGCCCGCCAGAATAAGAGCGGTGAAGTCGCAGAAGAAAATGGTATAGTTAAAAGTGCCCTTAAAACAGGATTAAATGACACAAGTTTAAGCCTTGGGGCAAGTACCGGGTATTTTTACGCAACAAAATCCGGGACAGACGGTGCGGGTAAAGACGTTTCAAATGACAAATTCATTGTCTCAAATTTTATGATTGGTTTAGATTACCAGCCATCTGATCTTCCAATAAGTTTTTCCGGTGCCTATGGAGGCACGGCAACACCCTCTCTTTTTGATGCACCAAATGATGCTGATAATCAGCCGGACATGGATTTTGAGTATGCTGATTTTACCTTTTCGCCGTGCGATTATTTCAGCCTTGAACTGGGACTTATTGCACCCAATGCCGGATATGAAGACACATATACATACAATAACAAAAATATTACCGTTGGAGCACTTGCATCCCAGCAGCCCTATAATGCCTATGGAACAAGGGCAACCTTTTCCGTTAACGGGCTGTTTGACGTGTATGCAGGATTTTACGAAGACAGGAAAGATGACGGTGAATATACCATTGATGACGGCACTTTTAAGGGCAGTCCCGGTAATTCCTGGGAGGCTGGTATAAGCGGATCCGTGATGGATACGGATTATACGGTGTATTATTACAATGTTAACAATATGAGAAAACTACTTGGCCTTGTTCTTGAAAAGACAATAGGCAATGTATATATGGCCTTTAATGCAGATTACTGGAGATGGAATAATAAATGGGATAAATATGATAACAATGACCAGGATTCCATTGGCGCATCCCTCTACATCTGTCCCAAAGTGTCCGAGCATGTGGAGTTGCCTTTGAGAATAGAATATATTAACCAGGGTGACAGCAAAATATACACGGACAGCATAAAGGCCGACAATATTTTTGCCGTCACTTTCACCCCGACATACAATTTTTCGGATTCGGTTTATTTCAGGATCGAAGGTGCATACATCAAAGCGGATGAAAGCTTTGCAAATGACAATGGAAATACAAAAGATTCAAGATACTATTTTGCAAGTGAGTTCGGGTTAAGGTTTTAAGTGGCCTGTTATGACATTTCAAACATATTTTTAAATTCAAACTCTGGTGACAATATGTATAGTGTCTGAAAAAATGCAAAAATTTTCCGGCGGGATTGTATGCGGACTCTCCCCCAACTTATATCCATTATCATTCTGTAACAGGAAACATGATTTTTCCTGAAGCCGGTAAAGAAAACTTGCTTTTTATTCAGGCACTATACAAACCCTATTCCTGAAAATTATTAAAAAGGTGAAAAATATCATGAAACAAGATATGTCCAGATTTTTGAACATATGGGAAGTGGAAACTCATTTTAAATGTCCGGTGATAGGCGCTGTTCTTTCCATTGAAAAGCATAAGAGTATTTTGAAAAAATGCGGTTATGATATAAAGAGAATGAAGCCATATGAGTACCACCAGCAAATCATGACAAAGCTAAGCGATGAAAATAATGTATCTGTCAAGGTAAACAATTTTATCCGCAACAAAGCAGGAAAATTTATGACCCGCATTGCAGGAATATCTAACAATGAGGTCAGGCAGCTCTGGAAAAAATGTCTGACAACAGGTGATATCGGCCCAATGATGTACGCCATAGTTTCTTATAAAGACACAGATATCGATCTGCTCCATGATGTTTTTGGTGAAGTTCACATGCTCTGCCATGCAAACATGACTGAAATTTTCCGGATCCGGCAGAAACTGGTGTATGCAGAATCAAAAATTTTAAAGCAAAACAAAACAATCAGCTTTAAAAATAAAAATTTCAAACAGCTTATTAAGGTGAAAAGATCAGATGATATTGAGATTTCCATGCTGCATTCTGAAAATCAAAAATTAAGAAACAGGCTTTCTGAGCTGGAAAATATACTGGATCCCGAAACTATACAGGGCAGCAGAATTTCCGGTATGGAACATAAAATTGCCGGGCTTAAAAGGAAAATAGCAATTGATCAGGGCATAATTTGTACAATGGAAAGGGAGAAAAGGGCGCTTGGAATCGATCTGCTCAGTAAAAAAAGTGAAAATGAATTAATAAAAAATGAATTACGGTCAATGATTACCGATTTTATCACCTGCACATCCACGATCTGCCGGAATGAGACTGCCTGCCCTGATGAAACTGCCTGTTTCAATCATACATCCTGTTACAATGGAAACGACTGCTCCGGTGAACTTACATGCCCCAATGAAGCCGTTTGCATCAAAGAAGCCTGCCCCCGGTATAAATTATGCGCAAAACGGATATTCATGATCGGAGGTCTTACCAGGATGAAATCTTTTTACAGGGATATTGTTGAAAAGGCAGGTGGTAAATTTGATTACCATGACGGCTATTTGAAAAACGCCAGTATAAATCTTAAAGCAAAGGTCAAACGATGTGACATTGTCCTGTGCCCTGTTAACTGTAACAGCCATAATGCCTGTCTGAGGGTGAAAAAACTTTGCAACAGGTATAATAAGAAATTAAAATTTCTAAACAACTCAAGCCTGTCTGCCATTTCAAAGGCATTATTTGATAAAAATGCCGCTATGTAATTTTCAGAAAGAAATCATATTATATGCCTCACTGATATGGCGGCAGAAAATTTGCTGTATTGCCGGAATCATGCCAAGTCCAAGGGATTTTATTGAAACGGAAATACCTTTTTGTTCAAAAGCTGTTTTCCATGAATCATCCTCACCTGCAATATCCTCCATAAGATGCCTTCCGGCCACCAGCATAAAGGGAATTAAAATAACTTTTTTGATTTTTGATTCTGCAACGGCATTGATAATTTTATTTTTTTCAGGCAGCCCTTCAACAACGCCAACGTAGATATTTTTGCCGAATTTTTCATAAAACATCTGCGAAAGAGCCATATAAGAAGACCATGCGGGATGATCAGTTCCATGCCCCACAAAAACAACGGCCTGATTTTCAATGGTCTTCTCAAGCCCGAATAACCGGCCAAGCCCGTTAACAACATCTTTATAATCCCTGTAACCTGTCAGGAGGGGCAGACCAATGGAAGTCCTTATATTTTTTTGTTTTACTTCCTCAATCAGACGATAAAATTCATGGCCGCATATCAGGTGTAAAGACTGAACAACTGCCCATTTATATCCTTCTGCCTCCAGTTTCTCAAGAATCTGATCAGGATGTTCCATGTCTTTAATTCCCTTTTTTGCCATATAATCCTTTATCATACGCGATGAATATGCCCACAGAATTCTGTGACATGGAAATTGTTTTT
This sequence comes from Desulfobacteraceae bacterium, assembly GCA_015486915.1. The sequence continues at coordinate 12,617 of WFQS01000288.1, read as the reverse complement.
CAATGGCATTTCCCATTACGGCATAGGTATCAAGTGCCCTTGTTGTAGTTCCAAAGGCCGTAATTACTATGGGCGGTTTTTCAGTTCTTTTAATAAATTCATCAACAGATGTTTTTACAGATGTTTTTACAGATGTTTTCATTTTTTCAGGTTTTGCCATATGCTTATCCCCCGGCCTGATCAGAATATTGTTCTTTTTTTCATAATTTATCAGAACATTTGATTGTTTGACAATCTGATCATAGCTATTTTATACTTTTCCATTTTTCTTCAAACCCCGCAGATATACAAAAATAAATAAATTCCAGAAATGCAGGGCCTTCTGTTTTCAGTTTAAAATTTAAACCCGATTTATAATTGTCTAATTTGTTTTTGTAAAAAATAAAGCGCTCATATTTACCTGAAACCGCTGCGGACAGATGTGCGCCATAGGTTGAAAAAATTTCATGCACACAGTTTTGCGGTAAAATCTTCCACTCCAATTCATCACGCAGATGCACGAAAGCTGCCGCAGCTGCAACTGTGACGGGATCACGGTCAACACCTGTGAAATTTTTTTTAAAGAGCTCTGCGTCTTTTTCAGAAAGAAATTCTCCAATTCCTTTTTTCATGGATGTGATATCCGCACCAAGTCTTTTTAAATGGGCAAGTACCGAGCATCGGCTCTCAGGCGGCATGGAATTCTGCAGTTTAAGTGTTTCTGCCAGTGCTTTTTTCACTGTAACTCCGATTAGTTCCCCTAATTTAGTGTGTTTGCCAGGGCTTGTAAGGGGAAAATCATCTCCAAGAGCCGAGGCAATGGCAATCTGATCCGTTCCTGTGCCCGTGGCAAGGCCGCCGGAATAGCAGGAGCCTGTGTTGAGCTCCTGCAGAACAGCGGTTTTGGCCTCTGTTGCCGTCATTACGGCCCTTACCATGGCACCGGGAGAAAGTGTCTTATTTATGCAGACAATAATATTAATCGTGCCTTCGGGGTCTGGTTTTTTATTACCTGTAAATTCAAATACCCCCTTTGATTCATAAAAAGATGCCGGATCACCTGCGCGTCCCGCATTTGTTTCCACCCCGCCTGTGCACACTGCCACCACTTCAAGATTCCTGAATTTTTCAGATTTCACAGCAGCACAGTTCATGTTGGCCGCAGTGCCGAGAGATGCACAGTTTTCAGAAATACCATGAATCCGGCAGATCTGCTTAAGATAAATATCCGGTTGACAAACGGCAAGTGTATGGGATTTTCTCAGATGCCCTGCAGGTTCGCAGGACTGGTGATTATAAATCAAATCAAAATCGTCATGCAGTCCTCCATTTGCCCTGCACGTGGAAATTACCCTGTGGGGTTTGAGAAACCTGATTATGATGATTTTTTCATTTCTGTGGATTTCAATACCTTTGTAAAAATTGCCAATTACCATATTAACTTGCCTTTTGTTTTTTAAAAATCAGAATTTATACGATATTCCTGCAGCAACGCTTATCCCGGCAGCCGGATAATAATAATTTTTGCCGTAACTGCGATATGCGTATCCGTCGTAATCCTTGTCAAGAACATTGTCCACTGCCACAAATGCTTCATAGGATTTATGCACAAGGCGCAGTTTTGTATTTAAAAGCCCGTAACCGCTGTAGCAATCGGTATTGGTTTTATCCATCTCGAATTTGCTCTGTCCCGTTAAATTCACATACCATAAAAGTTTATAACCCCGGCACTGATACAGCCTGGTGTTAAGATCAATACTGATTTTATTGTACGGGATTTTGGTAAGACGGTTATGATTGATATTTACAATGGTATTTCTATCCTGTTTGGCAAGGATATCATCTGTGTAACGTGCGTCTGTATATGTATAGGATATTTTATAGGAAAACCATTGAGCAGGTACGCCTGAAACACCAAGCTCAAATCCTTTTATTCCCACCTCACCGATATTCTGTTTTCCCATGTACTTACCCGTGTCATCATAGGCGGAATCCAGCATATCATCGATTTTAATGGTAAAAACGGAAGTGTCAATATTAAGCCAGTCTGCAAAGGCATATCTGACACCTGTCTCATACTGAGTAAATGTTTCGGGTTTCAGTGTATATGCATTTTTTGAGGAATATGATCCGCTTGCATAATAGTCATAAATATTTGGAGCACGGTATGATCTGCCGAAACTTCCGTAAACACTTAAATTGTCCGCGGGATGATAAACAAGATTCAGTCTTGGATTCCATTTGTCAAAATCAGGCTTTTTATCATATTCATATTGTCCGTTTTCGCTGAAATCATAGTCTGCCTCATTGTCAAATGCAAAAGAATCGTAGCGCAGTCCTGCAGTCACAGTGAGATTTTTTAAAAGTGAAAATTCCTCCTGGAGAAAAATACCAAGTTCTTTGCGGGTGAAATCACCTGTTTTTTTGGGATCAGTGATGGTATAGGCACTTCCAGCGGTTTTTGATGCGGCTTTTTTGTGTTTAAGATCGGTTTTATCATAATCATAATCAAATCCAAATGACAGATTACTTTTTCTGTTAAAAACAGGTTGATTAAAACTGAGGATACTCCTTGCGCCATATACATCTTCATTCAAATTTTCCTTATAGGGCGTGGATGTGGCTCTCAGATAATTCTGATATTCCTTGTCCCGGTTTTTATAGTAAAGCGTGGTTTTAAAATCCAGATTTTTTGTTCCGGTTTTAAAATTCAAGCCCGTGATTACATCTGTATTATCTGTTTTACTATAATCATAAGCCTTTCTCGGATCTTTATCCCTTTGCTGCTCAGTTAGTTTTTTGGCAAGTTCCCTGTTTTTATCGGCAATATTAAAATACATTCCAATACGGGTTGTCTCACCGGGCCAGTACCCGATTTCCCCGTTGTAGTAATAGTTATCAAGGGATGTATCCTCTCTGTATCCATCCTGCCCGCGTTTTTTAATATTCAGATTATAGTCAAATTTGCCACAGGTTCCATAGGCAAGACCTGAATATCGCTGATCATTATAAGAACCGTTAATTGCCGTTATTTCCCCGTTAATTTTTTTACCGCCCCGTTTAGTAATAATATTTATAACTCCCCGTGCTGAGTCACCTCCGTATAAAGCGGACATAGGGCCTTTTACAACTTCAATTTTTTCAATATTTTCCACGGGAATGGATTCAAAATCCGTGTACCCGAATTTACCCATGTTCATTGGTACTCCGTTTAACAGAACCAGAGCCCCTCCGCTCATGCCTATATGAGTTCCCCTTAATGAAATTTTCGGTTCCAGTCCAGAGGCATTGGTATAATAAATTCCCGGCAGTTTTTTAAGTGCTTCTGCAATGTTTTTTGCATCCATGGCATTAATATCTTTACTGTTGATCACCGAAATATTGGAAGAGGTGTTCATTAAGGTGTTTTTTGTCTGTGTTGCAGTAACAACAATTTCGTTCATTTTGTAGATTTTGTTTTGCTGTTTCTGGTCAGCTTTTACGGTTTCTGTAAAAAACGGAATACAGCAAAACATACATAAAATTGTAATTATCTTTGATGCCGTGTTTTTTTCTTTTTTCATTTTTTTGTTCAGGTTCATGTTTTTTTCCCTTTTCATTGTTTTTTCCTTTTTTCTTTTCTTATGTTTGTCAGGATCTTTGATTCTCTCAGGCCGTTTAATACTCTCCTTCAGATCCGCCTCATGGCGGTTATACAGATTTCGCTGTGAATCCGGCGGGATTTATCAGTCCCTTGCCTGGTTTACACACTTTAATGCCATAAAAAAAAATATTATCCCGATAAACCCCAGGAGAAAATACGAAAAACAGCCCGGAGTATTACCAAAGGCTGTCTGCCTGATTATTTTCGATGCATGGGTCAGAGGTAAAAGATAAATTATTTTCTGTGCCCACAGGGGAAGACGGGTTACCGGGAAAAAAGTGCCGCCGAGAAAGGCCATGGGTGTTATGATAAAGCTTGACAGCATGGCCTGGTCCGAATGGGATTTGACCAGCATGGCAAGTCCTGTTGCAAGGGATGCAAACAGAAAACTGTTAAGAACAATTCCCAGCCAGAAAAGGGGATTCAGATAATTCAGGTGTATTTTAAACATAAGGGCAATTATTAAAATTACACACACCCCGATTATGGCACGGCTTATTCCGGCAAGCACTTCACCTGCAACATAGGCTGCATTGCTGATGGGAGCTGCCTGAAACTCCTCAAAAATATGCCAGTAAAACCTTGCAACATTGATATCGGTTGAAATTGCAAATGCCTGTGTCATGCTGCTCATTGCAACAAGGCCCGGGATGAGAAATTCCATATAGGTATGCCCGTTAAATTTTGCGGCATTTCCCATTGCATATCCAAAGGCAATTAGATAGAGCAGAGGAGACACTGACATACTTAGAATCTGGCGTTTGATTCTTCTTTTCAGAATCAGTATTTCACGCAGATAAATTGCTGTAAAACCCTTTAACATAGCACCTTCTTTCCGGTAAATGACAGAAAAGCATCCTCAAGGTTCACCCTCCTCAAAGTGTAACTTATTTTCTGCCTGAGGGTAAATTCATCAGCTTCCTGTCTTGTTTTAAAATAAACCGTGTTGATTTTATTATTATCCATCCGGTCAATCGCCCAGGTTCCTGTTTTTTCCATTAAATTTTGCGGGGTATCAATAACCACAATTTCCCCTTCATCGAGAAAGGCCACTCTGTCAGCGAGAAATTCAGCCTCTTCAATATAATGGGTGGTTAAAAAAATGGTTGTTCCCGTGCCCTGTATTTTTTTGATCAGCGCCCATATGCGCCTGCGGATTTCTGGATCAAGACCTGCCGTTGGTTCGTCAAGAAATAGAATTGCAGGAGAATGCAGCATTGCCCTTGCAATCATAACCCTGCGTTTCATACCTCCTGAAAGCTCGTTCACCAGAGTGTTTTTTCTGTCAGCAAGACCAACATATGACAGCATTTCATGAATTTTTTCTTTTCTCCGGTTTCGTGCGATGCCGAAAAGCCTGCAGTGAATATCAAGATTTTCAGATATCGCAAGCTCCTGATCAAGGTTGACTGACTGCATGACCATACCGGATTTTTTCTTAGCTTTAAGGCCCTGTTTTTCAATGTTAAAGCCGCTTAACCATGCATTTCCGGATGTCTGTTTTGTAAGTCCCGTTAAAATCCTTATTGTGGTAGTTTTTCCTGCACCATTGGGACCAAGATATGCAAACAGTTCACCCTGGGGTACATGAAGGCTTACCCCTTTTAAGGCATGCACTTCTTTGTATGTTTTTTTAAGATTTTCGATTCGTATCATTTTATCTCCCGGCCTGTGCCTATTTCCTGAAGAGGCTGACGCCGGACACGGTGGGGCAGGACAAGTTCCGCTGCAAGTTTTATGTCCGAAGACTGAACGGTTCTGCGTTTTTCCCATGCTGCAATGGTTTTTGCAGTTTTCAACATGATAATATCCCCTCTGTGACCGTCCACCCCTACATCAAGGCACAGAGAAGTAATTTCAAACAAAAGTTCTCTTTCAATGTTTATTTTGGGATAAAGCAGGACAGCCTGTTTGATTCTTTCTGTAAGTTTTTTTGAAGAATTTTCCCATTGTCTGCAGAATTTTTCAGGATCATTGTCAAATTCCGCGCGCCTTTCCATGATTGTAACCCTGTCTTCAGGATCACGGCTGCCCTCCACAAGCACGCACAACCCAAACCGGTCAAGAAGCTGGGGACGAAGCTCACCTTCTTCAGGATTCATGGTTCCCACAAGTGTGAATCTGGCAGGGTGGGAAAATGAAATTCCCTCACGCTCAATGGTGTTCACACCCATGGCAGCGGAATCAAGCAAAACATCCACCACGTGGTCATCAAGAAGATTTACTTCATCCACATAGAGAATACCTCTATGGGCTGCTGCAAGAATACCGGGCTCAATCTGTTTTTCTCCTTTCTTAAGCGCATGTTCAAGATTTAATGTACCAACAACCCTGTCTTCGGTTGCCCCGACGGGAAGTTCTGCGACCCGCACCTTTCTTTGGGTTATTTTTACCTGTTCCCGAGAACACACCTCTTTGCCATAGGCATCTTTCATACATTTCTTATACCAGTCAAATTCATCATGGGGGTTTAACTGAAAAGGGTCCTGTTCAATTACCTCAATTTCAGGCAGTATATCTGCAAGTGCCCTTGCCGCAGTTGACTTTGCCGTCCCCTTTTCACCCCGTATCAGAACTCCTGAAAGTTTTGGGTTTATTATGTTTAAAATCAGTGCAAGCTTCATGTTATCCTGTCCCACAATTGCAGTGAAAGGATAAATAAATCGGTTTGTTTTCATCATTTCTCCTTTATGTTTTAATATTCAGATATCGCCTGAATGCTGCAGACTTTATTTGGCCTTAAAAAATGCAATATTCAGTTATCAATATTATTTACGATATCCGTTAATTGTTCTGATTTAAGATCCTCTATCCTGAAATATCCGGCATTCAATGCCCCTGCAAGGCGGGCCGCCAGTCCAAAATGAACAGGCCCTGTTTCCTCGGTATCTACCACAATATACGATGTGCGCTGGTCTGTGATAATTTTTCCGGCAAATTCCAGTGCTTCTTCAACGGGATTTGCCTCTCCCATGGACACATTTGCCTTTCCGTCGGTTATAATAATGACAATCGGGCGTGCGGAAATATCACGCAGAAGATAATTTTTTACCTGTTGGTGGGCCGATGCAAGGGCGGCTGAAAGCGGGGTTCTGCCGCCTACGGGCATTTCCGCAAGAAGTTTTCCTGCAAGTTCCACGGAAGAAGTGGGCGGGAGATTGACAAATGCCTTATTTTTACGGAACGAAACCATGGCCACCTTGTCCCGTTTTCTGTAAGCATCAAGGAGCAGAGACATGATCGCACCTTTTGAAGCCGTCATTCTTCCCCTTGCCCCCATGGAACCGCTGGCATCAACAACAAAAAGCAGAAAATTTCCAATGCGTTTTTCCCTTATTTTTACCCGGATATCTTCATTTTTTAAAACCACGGCAAGTCCGTTCTGTTTTGTTCTTGCAAGCTGATGGGAGGAAGCAGCCCGAAGTGTGGCATCAATGGCAATATCGGTATTTTTTGTTCCCGGTCTGCTTTTTATATATCTTCCCTGTTTCAGTGAAACCATGGTGCGGGATCTTCGTCCTGAGCCCCGGCGGAAAATCCTGTCTCTTTTGGATGCTATTTTTTTCACTTTAAAGGTCAAGCCGGTTTTAAAAATTTTTTCAATAAGGGATTTTTGATCCTGGGCATGGGAAGAGCCCTGGCTAGAGTTATCAGATGATTTTATTTGCCCCTGTTGCCCGTTTAAAGAAGAATTTTCTTCTGCTATTTTGTCTGATCCATCCCGTATGTCATAATTTTTCCCTTTTTGTTCAGGTGATTTACCGCTGTTTTCCTTATTATTCCCCTTATTGTTCTGTATGTCCTTAGTATCAGGGGTATTATTTTCATTCGGGCTGCTATCTTTATCCGGGGTATTATCTTCCGGTTGATTTTTGTCTGTATCTGAACGATTTTCAGGAGAAGAAGGAGCGGCATCCCTTGTTCTGTGCATAAGTACAAAAGGAGCTATTTTTGTTATATCCTCCGTACTTACCTTTAAACGTCCCTGCAGAGCTGCATGGGCTTTAGCTGCCTGTTCCATGATCAGATCCGCCCTGTGGCCTGCAACTGCGTTTTTTATGCAGAGCTCGGAAATAAATGATCTCATGAATTTAGGCAGTACAACTGAATCCATAAGTTTTGAGGCCAATGCAATTTTTTCTGAAATTATGAGATTCTTCCCTGAAAATCGTTCTGAAAAATTCTTTTGATCAAGATCAAAAGCCTCTCTTCTCTCCATCAGTTCAACTCTTCTGCCTCTGTCTGTTTCAGCCTTGACGTCAACGCATAAACCAAAACGGTCAAGGAGCTGGGGTCTCAGATCCCCTTCTTCGGGATTCATTGTCCCCACAAGGGTAAACTGTGCCGGATGATTAAAGGAAATACCTTCACGTTCAACGCGGTTTTCTCCTGAAGCTGCAGCATCAAGAATAATATCCACAATATGATCGTCTAACAGATTTACTTCATCCACATAGAGAACAGACCTGTGCGCACTGGCAAGAAGTCCGGGCAGAAAAGAACGTTTTCCCTTTTTTATTGCCGCACTGAAATCAATGCTGCCTGTAACCCTGTCTTCAGTGGCATTTAAGGGCAGTGTCACCACTTCAGGTTTTTTAATGCATATTTTTATCTGATCAGGTTGTATTTTCCCGCACCACGGGCATTTATGCAGTTCATCATTTGGATCACATCCAATGGGACAATTTTTGATTGTTTTTCTTTCAGGCAGAAGCTCGGCAAGGGCACGTACTGCCGTTGATTTGGCCGTGCCTTTCTCACCCCGGATCAGGACACCGCCGATTTTCGGATTAACCGCATTGAGCAGCAGTAGCATTTTAAGGTCTTCCTGCCCCACAATGGCTGAAAAAGGATAATATTTTGTAAATCTCATTTTTTTACTCTTTTTCCCGGTGTTTACGCAGGGCACCGGATTTAATTTCAGTTCATATGTTATGTAATTGTTGTTATTCCGTTAGTTCCTCGATCTCACCTTCCATTTCAAGGTAGGCTTCCTTAAGTTTCTGTTCTGTTTCCGTGTCAGATTTCCACATTCCGCGGCTTATGGCCTCAAGAAGCTTATCCAGTATATTCTGTAAAGCGTATGGGTTGACCTTTTTCATCCATTTCTGCATTTCCGGATCAAGCGCAAATTTGTCAGCAATCCTTTTATACATCCAGTCCTCGATAACTTCTGCCGTTGCATCCCATCCAAATACTATATCCGTCATATGGGAAATATCTCCGGCGCCTTTGTATCCGTGGCGTTTCATTCCTTTAATCCATTTGGGATTGGTTAACCGGGCCCGGAGAACATGCTTTGCCTCTTCAAAATCTGTCCTCATCTTCACTCTTTCAGGATCGGAACTGTCGCCCACAAGAGCAAAGGGCAGACTTCCCCTGACGGTTTTTACCGCTGCAATAAGCCCTCCGTAATAATTGTAATAATCTGTGCAGGACATCATATCGTATTCCCGTGAATCCTCATTTTTCACGGTAACATCCATGCGTGAGAGCAGATTGGTGAACGCAGCAGGTCTGGTTTTACCATAGGTGTCTTTTCCATAGGCATGGGCACTGTACCGGATATAATTATTGCCGAGATCCTTGGCTGTTTTCCAGTTTTTTGCCTCAATAAGCTCAGATACTCCTGCTCCATATGTACCCGGAGGACAGCCGAATACGCGGAAAGTTGCCTCTCTCATGGCTTTTTGTTCATCCATTCCCTGTTCCATATAGGTTTTTTGATCAATCAGCACATTACGCCTTAAGATATTTAATTCAGGAGGTTCATTTAATGCCGCCACTATTTGTGCGGCTTCATCTATTCTTTCCACGAGATTGGGAAATGCATCACGGAAAAAACCTGAAATTCTCGGTACCACATCAAGTCTTGGCCGGCAAAGTTCTGATGCAGGGATGATTTCAAGTCCTTTTACTTTCCCGCTTCCCTTTGCCCATACAGGTTTAAGACCCATGAGATAGTAAATTTCGGCAATATCATCGCCTTTGCTTCTCATGACGGGTCCGCCCCAGAGTATTATACCTATGGTGTCAGGATATCTGCCTGTTTTTTCAAGGTATTTTTCAATTAAAGCATCTCCCGTTTTTTTCCCCACATCCCATGCTCCGGGTGAGGGAATTTTATCCGGATCAACAGAATAAAAATTTTTTCCCGTGGGCAGGATATCTGCCTGTCCACGGGTGGGAGCACCGGATGGACCGGGCAGGACAAATTCTCCGTTAAATCCTGCAAGGCTTGAATCTGTTTCATCTGTGGTCTGCATGATATCAGGGATTAATGTTTCGCAGATATATGTAACCACCTCTGTTATTTCCGCTGTATTTCCGGTTTGTAATGCTGATCCTGCTGTGTTTGCCTTATCTGCAGATACTGCGTTTTTTACGATATCGACAATATCTGCAATATCCGGGGTATCTGCGGTTTTTTCAGTATTTTTTTGAGAACTATTCCGGTCTTCACCGCCTGTAACCTGCACTGCATTTATTATTTTCTTTACAATGGCAAGGGCAGTTTCATGGGCTTTTTCTATTATCTGCCCCCCTGTTTTTCCGTTAAAACCGGTGAGCACCCTGCCTTTATTAAGCAGAAGCTCATCATAGTCATAGTTCCATGCATTTAAAACCGCCTGGCGCAGGGAAGGAATATTGCCATTGGGAAGACGTGTCAGCTGTACAATAAATTCAGCAAGACGGTCATTTTCCGGAGCTTTGCCCATTATATGCAGCCCGTCGTTAATCATTGTATCGCCAAGGTCGGAAAGATAGGAGTGAAGCTTTTCAAGAAAGGCGTTAAAATCTGCAAAGGCCTGTTCTTCGTCTGTTTCAAGATCCTTGTCAAGATCTGCCCTGCAGACCGCTTTCCAGATCATGGGCTTAAGAACGGGAATTTTACCGGGATCCTCGGTTTTTGCATCGGAAAATTCCTTTAACAGATTATCAAGATCTGCAAGTTCTTCGTAAAGATCAGCATTGGTGAAAACAGGGGTGAGATGGTCAATTATGCAGCAGTATGATCTGCGCTTAGCCTGGGTGCCTTCACTTGGATCATTGATTATATACGGATAAATATTCGGCAGATCCATGATTGCAAGATCAGGGTAGCATTCTTTTGAAAGACCTAAGGCTTTTCCGGGAAGCCATTCAAGGGAACCGTGTTTGCCAACGTGCATTACAGCATCTGCCCTGAAAACTTCTTTTATCCACCGGTAATGGGCAAGGTAATGATGGGGCGGGGAAAGATACATATCATGGTAGATTTTTTCTATATTTTCCAGATATCCCCTTGGAGGCTGAATTGTGATAAAAATATTACCGTTAACAAGGCCTGCAAAATGCATTTTTTCCTGATATACAAAAAGCTTACCCGGGATTTCCCCCCAGTCTTTATCCATTTTTTCTCTTATGGATAAAGGCAGCTCACTGTACCAGGGTTCAAACAATTCTCTGCCTGCATGGGCTTCAGCTCTTTCAGCTATTTTGTCCGGTGTGAGCCAGCGCTGATCACAGGTCATTCTGCTTAAAATTTCATTGGCAAGCTCATCTCCGTTTTCATAGGTTTTGTCAATTTTGTATCCCCTGGTTTTCATTTCATCAAGGAGAAGTTTTATGCTTTCAAAGCTGTCTAAACCTGCAGCACAGCCGATTCTGTCATTTCTCGGAGGATAATGATGGAAAATTATGGCAATTTTTTTATCTTTGTTCCGCTTTTTTTTAAGTTTTGCCCAGTTAAGGGAAATTGAGACCATTTTTTCAATCCGGTCAGGTATGGGCATATTCTTTGTCATCAATGCACCTGTAAGTGCATCAATATCGGTTTTTTCCTGGGTGGCAACGGGCACGGTAATCAGGGCTCCGTCAAATTCGGGCTGTGCAGCGGAATATGAGACATCCATGGTGGATACGCCTGCATAACTTTCTTTCCATTCCTTATACGGATTAAGAGTTACTATTGCCTGAATAAAAGGGACATTCAAGCGGGGCAGAAGATTTTTGTATTCCGGAGCTGAAAGGGTCAGGGAAAACAGCATGGGATTGATCAGAACATCAATCACAGGTTTTCCGTTTTTCATGAAAAAATGTTCAACAACATAATCAGCACCGCGGTTTCCCCTGTCCGTATCTTTATACCGAAGATGAAATACGCAGATAACATTGGCATTGCAGCGTTCTACTTCACGTATGATTGCATCTATATAGCTTAGATTGCCGTTGAGCCAGTAAGACTGGTAAAACCAGATTCCCACAGTGGGTTTATCCGGATCAATTTTTTGTTTCATATATTCTTCAATATCAATAATCCCCTTAAAATCAGGATGATATATACCTTCCTGGGGAAGGACCTCAGGTTCGGCGCAGAAAATTTTATCTTTAAAAATAATATTATGAAAAAAACATAAAAGATTATAAAAATTCACGGGGCCCCCGTGCAGTATATAGGAGTTTATGACAGCCCACCTGTCTGTTCCGAAATCATCATTGTGTTGTTCTGCAGCTTCAAGCCCGTCTTCATCGCTTCCCTGGGGATGAATATGCAGATACGGTGCTTTTTCTCCCTGTTTTCTCTTTTTTGAAATACCCTGCATCAGAAGGTCAAAACCGGGACATGAGGCTTTTCCGCCATGAAGAACAATTAAAATAATATCCGATTCAAGTGCATCTTTTACAAATGCATTTATCCTTGCATTATCAAAGAGCTGGGCACCTGTTTTTGCGATGATTTTTATTTTGCCGTTGTTCTCTCTGAACCGGCGTACTCCTGCACTTAAGGACGGTACTTCCATGGAATGGGCACTGAAATAGTAAAATTTAAAAGACTGCATTTAAAATTCCTCCGTAATCCCGGCCTGCATGACACATAAGTGCCGGGCTGAAGTAAAGGGCTACATGCTTAAAGCAGGTATCCGCCTTCCGGGTGATTTTGGTATTCTTTCCACAGTGTCTTGTACATGACACATGCAAGACGGCCGGTTTCATCATCGTTATAGTAAAGCCT
>WFQS01000287.1 GCA_015486915.1 Desulfobacteraceae bacterium | reverse complement strand
TAATTATATAATTCAAAAACCAAGTAAAGCTGTGTTCATGACCACAAGGGAACTTGCTGAAACGTGCAACATCAGTGAGGCCACTGTAACAAGATTTGTCAGCGCCATAGGTTATAACGGTTATACGGATTTTATACGGGCATTAAGGGATTTTGTAAACACAGGTCTTACCCTGCCCGACAGGGCAGATCTGCAGGAAGGCAAGGGAAAAGGGCTTGAAAAATTCCACCATCTCGTGCTTGAAGAGTTAAATGATCTCAAGTATCTATATGAAACCATTGATGTGAAAAAAATGGAGCAGGTGGTTGACTGCATTGCAGAAAATAAATGCGTTTATGTCACAGGTTCAAGGTTATCCTATACTTTTGCCTATTATCTCGGATGGTCACTTTCCAAAATAAGAAAAGGGATAAGAATCCTAAAGGGAAGTGATTCCACAACAATTGATATTTTATCAAGTGCACCTGACAACAGCCTTGTTATTTTGATTGCCACCACAAGATACCCCAATGAACTGATCAATTTAAGCAGGCTTGTACGCCGCCTTGGCCATACACTCGTTGTCCTCACCGACAGCAGCATATCTCCTGTAATTCAGTTTGCCAGTCTTTCCCTTGTGGTTCCCTTAAAATCAATTCCTTTTATCGGAAATCCGTCAAATATGCTCTGCGTCATAAAATATATTGTGCAGGCACTGGCATCAGGGGAGGGGGACTCTTTACAGAAACACCAGGAACAATTGGAACAGATCTACCTTGAAAATAATATCCTGTTCAATTTAAAATTTTAAGAGGACGTTACTGCTTTTTCCCGGGATTAAAGCATGTAGAGCAGGCCGGATACATTTTGGGTATTGCCATATCATTTCTGACCATGTAAAATTCATCAGATTCAATACAACAATATAAAAAGACATCAATAATGCAGGATATGAAATTAAACCGGGCAAAAAAATATGAGCCAGTTAAAATGGACAATCAGTGATATCATTGATCTTGAATATTTTTTTAAAAAGGATCTTAACCAGACTGATCAGACATATTTAAAAAAAAGAGATCGAAAAATTTATCTTGATTGCATCGAACCTGCATTGAATATCGAACCTGTATTTAATAAAGATGCCCGTTTAAAAAAAAATTATCAGGTTCTGCCTGGTGATATTGAAAATAATTCAAATTCTTTGAAGAAAAGACCTGGAACCGGATCTCTAAAAAACGGAAAAAAAGATGAGAGAACAAAAAATGATGACAGAACAACAACAGATGACAGAACAACAATTGAAAAGTTCAGAAAAAACATAATAAGACTGTGGCTTCATGCAATGCGGGCAAAGGTAAAATCTGAAATATCACATCCTTTTCTGTTTCCCGGAAGCTTTTATAAAGAGACACACAAAATATTAAAAATACTTTTTTTAATCCTTGGCATTCTTGCAGGTGTTTCCCTGTGCACCTCTTTTTTTTCATATACAGGTACAAATCCCCTTAATGTTGCTTATTTTATTGCCATCACGGTTTTACCGCAAATTCTTCTTCTTACAATTCTGTTTTTATCCTTTTTTTTAACAAGACAAAATATCATCAGTAAGAAACAGTTTGGAATCTATGCCCTTACAGGTGTTTGTGTTGAAAAGTTCATGCTCTGGTCCGAAAAGAAAATTTTTGGAAAAATAGCAGGTGTTGACAGGGGAAAAATACTTACCTTACTCGGTATCATACGTGAAGGACACATTGTTTACGGATTTTTATTTTTCTGGCCCATTTTTATCTTATTCCAGCTGTTTGCCATGGGATTTAATGTCGGTGTTCTCGGTTCCACCCTGTTTCATGTCATGTTTTTTGATACAGCCTTTGGCTGGCAGTCAACGGTTCAGGTGAACGCACATAACGTTTACAAAATTGTTTCCTTGATTGCATCTCCATGGTCATGGTTTGTCCCGCCGGATTTAGCTTTTCCCGGTCCTGCCGAGATTCAGGGCAGCAGAATGATTTTAAAGGACGGAATATTACATTTAACTACGGCAAACCTTGTATCATGGTGGCCTTTTTTATGCTTTACCGTATTATTTTACGGCTTTTTACCAAGATTTATTCTCTTTGTTTCAGCAAATATCTGTTTAAAAAGAAATCTTAACCGCCAGAAATTAAACCATGGTGACTGTTCAAAACTGATGCGCCGCATGCTTTTTCCCGGTGTATCACTTGATTCAACACCAGGTCCCTGTGATACTGAAAATTTTCCTGGATCTGTTAAACCGTCTTTTTCCCGTGATTTGCAGAATTCTTTTGATGATTTACAAAATCCAATGGATATTGACAAATTTTCAGAATCCACATTTTCAGAATCCACATTTTCAGATTTCACAGAAAACAGTCTCAAATTAACCGGTAAAGCGGTCGTTGGATTTACAGCCCTTATCCCCGATGATATTTATGATCAATGTGATTTTGAGCAATTAAAACTCATTGTGAAAAACACCAGCGGCTGTTATCTTAATGGTATAAAAAGGGTCGGTATTAATTTTAATCATGACCTTGAAGCGGTTAAAAAAATTATTTCAGAAAATGAAAAAGAAAATTCCCAAGGATTTATTCTGCTTTATGAAGCCTGGCAGCCGCCGATCAGAGAAATTCTGAAATTTATCAAAAATATCAGGAAAACAGGAGAAAAGGAGATGCCATTGATTATTACGCTTATTGGAAAACCCTGTAAAACAACAATTTTTACTCCTGTTAAGGAAATGGATTTAAAAATCTGGAACATGAAAATAAAAGGTCTTGGCGATCCTTATATCCAAATCGAAACCCTTGTGGAAACAGCTTTATGATATCATCAGATTTTATTCCGGAATTTGCCATTTTAGGACACCCGAATGAGGGAAAATCATCTGTTGTTTCAACCCTTGCTGAAGATGATTCCGTGAGAATCGGGCCTGTTCCCGGGGAAACAATTAAGTGCCAGACTTTTTCCGTGAAAATTGACGGTGAAGAAATTATAAAATTTACCGATACACCGGGTTTTCAATGTCCAAAGCAGACCCTTGCATGGATGAGAAACTATTCAGGTCCCGACGAACTTATGTTGTCTGCTTTTATTGACCATCACAGAAATGACCCTGAATTCAGGGATGAATGTGAACTGTTTGGCCCGGTTGCAAAAGGCGCGGGAATTATCTACGTGGTTGACGGTTCAAGGCCGTTGAGAAATGATGACAGGGCTGAAATGGAAATTCTCAGGCTCACGGCACGTCCACGCATGGCAGTTATCAACTGCAAGGATGCGGATTCTTCGTTTCTTTTAAAATGGAAAAATGAATTCAGGAAACATTTTA
Organism: Desulfobacteraceae bacterium; assembly: GCA_015486915.1. Next base: position 4,874 of record WFQS01000287.1, on the reverse strand, counting down.
ATTCCATCCGTTTATTCAACGCAAAAATTGCCACTTACACGGAACGCATGGAACTTCTTGAAAGCTTAAAAAGCATGGATCAGGACTGGCAGCCTGCCCTTGTCAAAGTGATTGAAGCATTTAAAAAAGACTGGCTTGAGCGAACCGAAATAAGTGCCGCAATCATCGTTCAGATGCTTGAAGAAATTATCGGCTTAAGTGTGGAGAAAAATATAAGGAACAATGACACCTTTAACGAAATAAAAGAGGAACTCGGGCATATATACAGGAAAAAAATTGAGTCCATTGAAAAAAAAGCCCAGGAAAGAATAAAAAAACTTTTTAAGCACAATATTTTCCATTGTGAGCTTCCTTCGCATTCCATTTTAAATGAGAATCTCTTCAGTGAAAAGACCTGGAAGTTTTTAGGCCTGACTCCGGGAGAAATGGCCATTGCAGCAGGAATTGCCGGGGGAACTGTTGGGGCTGCCATCGATATTGCAGCGGCTGGCATTACCTTTGGAGTATTTTCCGCAATTGGAGGGCTTGCAGGAGCAGGGTCCGCACTGCTTGGAGGCAGGCACATCAGCGGAATGAAAATCCGTGGAATAAGGCTTGGAAGAGACCTGATCAGAGTCGGTCCCACAAATGATATTCAGCTCATGTATGTTCTGCTTGACCGTGCAATTATTTTTTATTCGGCAATTATCAACTGGGCACATGCCCGCAGGGATTACTCCAGGGACATTGATTCTGAACTTAAAAAAAATCTTAAAAAAGGGACCGCCGCCTTCCGGGATGAAAACGCAAAAAAAATATGCACTGATTTTTTCAGCCTTTCCAACGGCAAAAACAAGGGGCTATACAAAGATAAAAAAAACGATATCAATTTAATCATGACGGATCTTGTTAAAAAAGAACTTTTAAAATTGATATAACTGGCAAGAGGCGGATCTGAATTCTCTCAGACGGCCTCTCAACGAAACATGGGCCGTAGGCGCGTAGCCAACTCTAAGAATTTAAGGTATTTTACAGGAGTTTCATATAAACGGCCATGAGGCCGATCTGGACAGCGTTACAGTATCCGGGGCTGGGCAAGTTAATTACCCCGGATAACATAATTTTGTTACGATTCTGTATTCTAAGTAATCGCTGGGAGGACTTTTGGGATAGTCGGGCATATTCATAAGATCATCATAAAATTTTAGCAGGAACAATGTCTTAGTAACACATACTTCATTCGGACTACGAAAATAGATTGACAGTGTGGCCCATATGGGATATTTTGATTGTAAGGAGGTGATATTTATGGCAAAGACTGCAACAATAAGAGCAAGAATTGAACCTGAACTTAAGAAAGAGGTTGAAAACCTTTTCAAAAAATTAGGTATTTCTACAACCGAAGCAATTGTAATGTTTTATAGACAGGTAAAATTAAGAAAAGGATTACCTTTTAATGTCGTTGTTCCCAACAAAACAACAGAAAGGGTTTTTAAGGATACAGATGCAAATAAAAATCTCATACGTTGTGAGACAGTAGATGATATGTTTGAAAAATTAGGGATGTAAATGTTAATACCAGTCTATTCCAAACAATTTTCAAAAGATATCAAAAGGATACAAAAACGTAAAAAATCACAGAATAAATTGAAAGTCGTTATCCAAAAACTTGTGAATGGTGAACCACTCAATCCAATTTATAAAGACCATCAATTGATAGGTAACTACAAAGGCAGGAGAGAATGCCATCTTGAACCAAATTGGTTATTGATTTACAAAATCAAAGAAGCTGAAATAATTTTTGAAAGAACGGGAACTCATTCTGACCTATTGGAATAATTAAAAAGCAATAAATCCGGCCGCCTCCATAGCGAATTTAAGAAGATCACCGTCACGCTGATCAAAGATCACAGCAAAATAGACTTTCAATTAACAACAACCAAAGACTAAGTCATACAACTTTGGTTTGCATGTAACATATTGTATGGATTCTGAAATATAGAAAAAAAGCAATACATAAACAAGCCGGAACCAAAATATATAATAGGTTTCAAGAAGTTTTTCCGGAGTTGTATGTGGAGTTCTTGGAAGATAGAAGGTTTAATTTAAATTTTGCAAAATATTTTATTTATTTTAGTTTGACAGGCTGTTACAGAATGCTGATTTTCCCCATTTTTTAGGTTGTAACTTATAGATTTATTGACTTGCAATTTTGAAAAATGTAGTTCCGTAACAGCCTGACGAGTTCAAGAAAGACTCATGGGTGATATATCAGTTTGGAATTTAAATGATATGTCCAGGGTAACTTGAAATTTTTCCAGCCATTGACAACTCTTTTGCCATTGTCAATGCTTGCGGGATATCTCAATTTATCTCCTTCAACACCGTCAATGACGCTGTATGCCTTTTTAAATCCAGCCCGTGCCAGCAGATTAACGGCAGTGACGCTTCTATTTCCGGAACGGCATATAACAAAAATTATATCGTTTTTTTTTAATTTTTCTTGTACATCTGATACAAAATTTTTATTCCGGCGCATTTCATACCCAAATAGTTTTTTTGACTGCAGGAATTCAACGGGAATATTGTATGCCATGGCAGGATGCCCGACAAAAATATATTCACCCTGGGTTCGGGTGTCTATCATTGTAATTTTGTCAGGATGTTTTTTCCATATGCCATATGCTTTGTTTGCCGTCAGGTACAGATTGAGGATTGTCTGCTTTTTACGGGGGACAGTAAAAGCATCAAGGGATTTTATGTTCAGTTCTTCTCCATGGGCTGAAACAGGGGTACAGGGTGTATCAGCACGCCCGGAGAGAAATATAAAAAAACTGATAAAACCAATAAAAAAAGCTGCTTTCAGACCCTTTGTAAATTTTGTTTTTATTCTTTTTGTATCCATTACCCACCTTTTTTTATAAGAAAGTATTTGTGAAACAACGTGTAACTTTCATTTTTTGTCAGAATCTTTGATTCTTTGAGGCAAATCTGGACCAATCCAGATCCGCCTCATGGCGGTTTTATAAGAAAGAGCGTACTTTTAATAAAGTAACCAATACTCTTTCTATGTTCGTCAAAATCTCTGATTTTTTGAGGCTCCGTAGTGCTGTCCAGCTCGGCCTCATGGCCGTTATTAGGAGATTAACCGTTAAGGGGTCAATCTAAAATTAATTACCAGTTCTATGAGTTTTGTCGTCTGTCCTGTGAGGCGAAGGATATAAAAAACTTTTTTAAGCTTTATCCAGAATATTTCTTATTTTTTGAGAAAGATTATTTAAGTTAAAGGGCTTCTGGATAAATCCGTTGCAGCCACGGTCCAATATTTCCTGTGCCTGACCATTTATGCTGTAGCCGCTTGACAGAAGAACTTTTACATCGGGGTTGATGTTTTTGAGGGTGCTATATGTCTCACTGCCACCCATATTGGGTATTATCATATCCATGATGATCAGATCAATTATATCTTTTTTTCCAGAGTAAGTTTCAATTGCTTCCTCTCCGTTTCCTGCGGTAAAAACCCTGTAGCCAAGTCTTTGCAGCATCAGTTCGCCCACCTCAATGATTATTTCTTCATCATCCACAAGAAGAACGGTTTCATGTCCATGTTTGATACCGTTACTGACTTCAGCTATTTGATCATTGACTCTTTGTTCAGATGCCGGCAGGTAAATATTAAAAGTGGTACCTTCACCTTTTTCACTGTAAACATCAATAAAACCACTATGATTTTTGATAATCCCGTAGGCGGAAGCAAGGCCTAAGCCTGTGCCACGGTCCATATCTTTTGTAGTAAAAAACGGGTCAAATATTCTTTCCAGCGTTTTATCATCCATGCCGGTTCCCGTGTCTGTTACAGAAATTTTTACATATTTACCGGGATTGACCTGGCAGGTTTTGACTGAGTTTTCATCAATAGTGATATTCTCAGTCTGAACAAAAATATTCCCACCGCCTGGCATGGCCTGCTCTTATAGTCAGAATCATTTGAACATGCTGAAAAAAGGCTCAACAAAACAGCTGTGAAAAGGCATATTAAAACACGATAATTTTTAAAAAAATTTTCCATGAAATTCCCTTTAAAATAAGCCATGGCACTATTTTAAAAGTTTTCGCTTTACAAGCAGCGGGACCGGATCAACAATATGTTTTGGAAACCATTTTTTCTTTTCTCCGGCACCAAGGGCCATGGAAAGAAGCTCGGAGAAATGAAGTATAGGAAGTGGATTCTTAATGGTACATCGAATTTCAATATTCAGATAACACATTGAACACGCCGTAACCATGCACTCGGCACCTGCATACATGGCATTGGAAACAATTTGATTAACAACATTTTCTGCAATGGCAGGCTTTGCAGCAGAAAGATATGTACCACAGCATTTTGTTTCATACCCAAAAAAAATTATATCTGCACCAAGGCCTGCCAAGGCTTTTTCCATGGTGCCATAATAGTTTGGTTCACATCGCAGATCAGGCGGCATTGCAAGCATACACCCATAATAGGGAGCAACTTTTATATGATTTAATTTTTTTTGGGGATTTCTGATATAATCCGACAATTTTATTCTGTTAAAAATTTCAAAAAAATGGATGATCTCAAGATCAGGATTAAACGGTGTTCCCCAGTCCTTTTCATATTTCAGCTGTAATTTCTCATTCTTTTTTAAATTAAAAAACGCCTGTTTCATGCGGAGAAAACAACTCGGACATGCAATAAGCATGGGTATCCCCTCTGGTGCAAGGCTTAGATTCCGCAGCGGCAGTTGATTCGCAATTTCAGGATTTATACTGTGCGCAGAGGATGAACCACAGCAGTTCCAGTCTTCAAGCTCAATGAGCTCAATCTTGACATTTTCACAGAACTTCAACAGGGACAGCATATTTTCCTGTCC
>WFQS01000286.1 GCA_015486915.1 Desulfobacteraceae bacterium | reverse complement strand
CTGTTATTGTGTACTACAATGTGATATATAAATAGGAATTTATATTTTTTTGATCATGGATAACCTGATTTTTACGGCCAGGTCAGAGCCAGTATGCTCTGCTTCTTAAAAAAAATCGGAAATAACATAAAATGGAGGGATAAAAATGGACACAGGTGTTTTGTTTGAACCCATAACCATCGGCAGTCTTAAATTGAAAAACAGGATCGCAATGGCACCCATGACAAGGAGCAGGTCAGGGGCAGAAAGAATCCCCAATGATCTTATGGCAGAATATTATTTTCAGCGTGCTTCTGCAGGACTCTTGATCACCGAGGCAACGGTAATTTCAGAGCAGGGAATAGGCTGGATTAATTCACCTGGTATATATACCGATGCAATGGTTGAGGGATGGAAAAAAATTACAGAAAAACTTAAACCTACTGGTACGCCAATTTTCCTTCAGCTCTGGCACTGCGGCAGGGCATCTCACAGTGATTTTCATAATGGAAAACTCCCGGTTTCGGCATCTGCCGTGAAACTTAAAGGGGATGCAATCCATACACCCCTCGGAAAAAAAGATTATGAAACACCCCATGCTCTTTCCGTGGAAGAAATAAAAAAGATCGTAAATGATTACCGCAATGCAGCAATCAACGCCAGAGAAGCTGGCTTTGCAGGAGTGGAGGTGCATGGTGCTAATGGATATCTCATTAACCAGTTTCTGGATTCAAAAACCAATCAGCGTGAGGATCAATACGGTGGAAGCCTTGAGAATCGTTTCCGTCTTTTCAGGGAGGTTATTGAGGCGGTTCTCGAAGTCTGGGCCCCGGAGCAGGTAGGAGCCCGAATTGCTCCAAATGGAATTTTCAATGATATGGGAAGCCCGGATTTCAGGGAACTTTACCTTTTTGTTGCAAAGGAATTAAGCAAATTCAACCTTGGCTATCTTCACATCATGGACGGTCTTGCCTTTGGCTTTCATGAACAGGGAGAACCGATGACTTTAAAGGAATTCAGGGATGTTTATCCTGGAATAATCATGGGCAACTGCGGATATACAAAGGAAATGGCTGAAGAAAAAGTTTCCCGGAAAGAGGCTGACATTGCTGCATTTGGCAGGCCGTTTATTACTAATCCTGATTTTCCCAAAAGACTGAAAAATAACTGGCCACTTAATCCATGGGAGGATATGTCGTACTGGTATACCACCGATGCAAAGGGATATACGGATTATAAACCATATAGATAATTTTCTTAATTTAAGAACGTTCATGCAGGTGAGTTTCTCATGTAAAACCAGACAACATCTCCTCTTTCCGGTTTTATCATTGCAGCAGGATAGGAAGATTCCCCCTTTCCATTACCGTTAAGGATTGATTTTATAATTTCTGACTTTCCGGTTCCTGAAACAATAAACATCAATTTTTTTCCTGCATTTAAAATGGGCAGGGTAAGTGTTATCCTTTTTTTTATTTCATGTTCTGCAGGGGCATCTGCTTTAACTGCCCACCTGCGTGTTTCACTTAGCGCAGGACTTCTTTGAAAAAGTGATGCAGTATGACCGTCTTTTCCCAAGCCAAGAAGAATAAGATCAAAAGAGGGCAGGGTGGTTATTTTTCTTTTTTTAAAAAAATGCTCTATTGATTTTTCATATGCAGAAGCAGCATCACATGCAGGGGCAATTTCAACGGGCACTGCAAATATATTTTCTTTCGGGATATTTATTTTAGAGATAAATGTTTTGTATGCCATTTTATAATTTGAGCTGTTATCGCTTTTTTTAACATATCTTTCGTCTCCCCAGAAAAGATAGGTTTTTCCCCATGGTATTTCACGGGAAAAAGGTTTTTCCGCAAGTTTTTCATAAATTTTTTTCGGAGAATTCCCCCCGGAAAGTACAAGTGTAAAATAATTTTTCTCCAAGATCCTTTTTTTTGCAGTATCGACAATATAATGTGCTGCTTTTTCTGCCATTTCATCATGATCATAAAATTCATTGTAAAATTCACAGTTTTTTAT
>WFQS01000285.1 GCA_015486915.1 Desulfobacteraceae bacterium | reverse complement strand
TCAGCCTTGTAATCAGGACATTAAAGCAGCTCGGTTATAAGCTTGGTATCCTGTCAGGCGGATTCACCTTTGTGGGAGATTATCTCAAAGAACGCCTGGGGTTTGATTATGTGTACGCCAATGAACTTGATATAAAAGACGGGAAAGTCACAGGCAGGGTTGTGGGGGATATTGTTGACGGCGGGAGAAAAGCTTTTCTGTTAAAACAGATTGCATCAAGGGAAAATATTGCCCTTGAACAGACCATAGCGGTGGGTGACGGAGCAAATGATCTTCCCATGATAAGTATTGCAGGTCTTGGTGTGGCATTCAATGCCAAGCCCCTTGTAAGGCAGAAGGCATCAAATGCCATTTCAAGTGTCGGCCTTGACGGCCTTTTATATCTCATCGGCCTGCATGAAAGGGAAATACGCCAGGAGGTCTTTCAAACAGCCCAGTATTCATTTGGTTGAGTATCAATATGGATGCCACATTCTCAAACGAAACGATTTTTCAAATTTTGATGGGCTCTTTCTGTATTCAAGAATCTTGAAATTGCCTGTAAACTGATTAACAAATGGAAATCCGGCCTGTGCCCATCCTACTACCCCACCTACATTTTTCACGCCGTTTTTTGTGGTGGAACTGACCATATAAACATTTTTGTATCCGTATTTGTAAAGAAAGCCCGCAAAATATTTGGCTCTGTGGGATGTTCTGCACCAAACGTAAATTTCAGCATTTGGATTTTTGATTTTTTTGGGAAGAACATATACATGCCCTCCCTGAACGTGATCCGTTCCCTCAATATGAAAAGCGTTCCATTCAGAATCGGTACGTACATCAATCATATAGATTTTTTTACGGTAAGCAGGATCAGCCATGGCTTTTTTCCACACTTTATGTAATTTAAAAACGTCTATTACATGGTCTGCCGGTACTGCACTGATAAAGCCCTGATGTACAGCGTGTTCTCCTGCTTTAAGGATATTAGCGCCGGCAGTTGTCAAACCTGCTGTTACTGAGATAAAGATCAATCCCAAAAAAATAATAAATGATTTTTTCATGGTAAAACCTCCTGAGATTTAATTAAATAACTCAACTGGACTTAAGCTTTAAACAACGGGGTCAGGCTTGTTTTATTGTGCTCTTTATCAAAAATTACTTATTTCAAAGGGTGAAAAGCGCAATAATGCAAGCCTGACCCCCACAAACCAAATCAATAAACACCGAAAGTTGAGTAAATAAACGTAACTGTTCACAGTTAATTTGCTGTGCAGTAAAACCTGAACCATATCTTATGGTTTGATTTAAGCTTAAGCTGTTAAAATCATTATTGCATACAATGGTCTTTGTCAAGGATATTTAAAATGCCGGCAAATTCTCTGTTATTGAGTTTTACTGGCTGCATTTCAGTGAATGGGCGAATATTCCGCGGATTATTGAGCCAGAGTTTTAACTTATTACAATTCCACACCTTTTCTTTACTGATCTTTCCTCTACCTCCTGCTTGTATATTAGAAAAAAGTCCTGAAATGTTCGGTCCTATATCTCCTTTTCCAAGGGGGCCGTATTTTTCTGTTAAGATACGATGGCAGGAACCGCAGTGGATATTAAAAGTATTGGTTCTGTCTGTTTTATGATTATTGATTGCAAAATGCACAGTTTCAAAAGCTTTTTCTAATTGAAAAGCATTATTTGCGCCAAAAGCCAGTATTGTATTGACAAGTATTTTGATATCTTTTTGTGAAAAATAAAATTTGGGCATGAATATGGACGGGCTTTGTATGGCATGAAACAGGATTTCAGGACAAGTTGTTTCATAGGAAAGATCCAGATTGGATGCAAGAAAGTTTCCACTGTGGTTGATTCTGTGGCATCTTTTGCAGGCCATTTCCTGTATTAATTTATATCCGGTTTTTACAATTGAATTGCCTGGAATTGTAAATAAGGCATATTTTCCCGGAATCAATTGTGAGTGTGCAATATTTTTGCGATTGCTTAAAGGGTTGCCGCGATGGCATTTTACACATTTGCCTGATTTTCCATAACGACATTGTTTATGATGAGGGGTTGGATGGCATTGAAGACATCCTGTACGTGCCCTGTAAAATGACGGGCCTGTTATCCATGCAAGAATCAGCAGAATTGTTAAAAATAAAATTTTAAGGCCCAATTCTCCCCCCTGAAAAACATGGCAATAATGCTTAATATAACGATCAAAAGAAAAATAATAATTGTTAGAATATTTATCCATTTCTGATCTTTAGGCAGCCATTCTGCTTGTTCTGAATGGGAAATACCAGGCAGCCATGGCAGAAAGAAAAAGAACAGTCCCAGTAAAATAACAGGATAAATCATGTACTTTGAATAGCTTGCAAGTTCCTGTACCCATAGGAAAAACCATGCTGCTTTGGCAGGATTTATTACTTTTGTGATATCACCCTGATTGCCAAGATCTGCCGGTATCAGCATGGCAAGAAAGGCTAAGAAAAAAGCGAGCAGTATCGCTGTTCTTTTTATAAGACGAAACATGAATGGTGATGTGGGTATAAAATTTTTCACAAAAAGGGCAGCACTCCCTTGTTCTGACGTATATGGTAAAAATGTAAAAATGAGCAGACAAAGATTGCAAGCGGAATCAACATTGCGTGGAGTATATAGAAACGCAGCAGAGAGATGGGCTGGCCTGCACCGTCAGGGCATAAAATTTCAACGGCAATTTTCCCAAATGGCATTATTTTTAACAATTCCATTCCTGTTTTAGTTGCCCATAATCCAGCCTGATCCATGGGTAAAAGATATCCGCTGTAGGCTTCAAAAAGTGCAAAACACAGCAGAAAACAGCCAGCGACCCAGTTTAATTCCCTTGGTTTTCTAAAGGCACCTGTCAGAATAACCCTTAAAATATGCAGAAATATCAATATTAGAAGAGCATGGGAAGCGAGCCTGTGAAGACTTCTGATATATAACCCGCCAGGTACTGAAGTTTCAATAAATAAAATAGAATTAAAAGCATGATCAGCAGATGGCCGGTAATAAAACAAAAGCAGCATCCCTGTGATCAAAAGAATAATAAATGCGGTAAAGGCCATGCCGCCAAGGCAGAAGGTATAAGTGATTTTCAGATTTTTCCTGTGTATCATTTTTGGAAACAGATGGCGGATAAATTCGTTAAATAAACTGTTTGAATGATTCATTGTAATTCCAGGATTTATATCATTT